>CAYXZZ010000087.1:0-1567 GCA_964470055.1 uncultured Mycoplasma sp. | reverse complement strand
CAGTAAAATAGAATAAATTTTTTTCGCAAAGATTATGTCACGAAATGATACCAATTTAAAAAGTTTAATATGTTACAATTATTACAATAAAGGTGGTTGAAGTAATGAGAGTAACAAGAAAAATGAAAAGAGAATTAAAGAAAGCAGTTAATCCTTTGGAAGAATTATTAATTATAATTGGGCAATATTTTCCAAAATTTTACAAATGGCTTGAAACCTTAACTGATAATAGAAATCAATCTTATATTACATATGATATTAAAATATGTATTATCGTTAGAATTTTGGCCTTATGTTCCGGAATACAATCTATGAATGGTATCAATAAAGATTTTAATACTGATGAAACGTTAGAAAACATAAATAAAATTTTAAATGAACATTATATAGAATTACCTCACAAAGATACTATAACTAACGTTATTAACGAACTTAACTTTGCCGAACTTGAAAATATTCAAACACATATGATTAAGTCTTTAATTCGTTCTAAGATGTTCGATAAATATAGATTTAATGGAATGTTTCATATTGTTATCGATGGTACTGGTTTATATTCTTCGCCTATTAATTTAGGTGAACAAGCAATCACTAGAGTTTTTAATGAGGGAGAAGACAATGAATATAAACTTTATTCTTATTATGCCTTAGAAGCTAAATTAATTTGTGGTAATTTGGTCTTTTCTCTTGCAACCGAATTTGTAGAAAACGAAACTTATAAAGATAAATTTGGAAACACTACAAGAAAATTTGATAAGCAAGATTGTGAACTAAAAGCTTCTTATAGATTGCTTAAAAAGATTAAAAATCGTTTCCCAAAATTACCTATTATTATCGGTGGTGATGCTCTTTATATGGGTAAACCTTTCTTGAAATTGTGTGATAAATATAACTTCGAATACATCATTAGATACAAGGAAGATTCCGCCAGTTCTATAAAAAAAGATTTTGATAACTTTAAAATAATTGACAATGATTATAAATATCAAAACGGAATTATTTATGGTGAACCGGAAAAGAAAAAATACTATACCGTTAATGTTGTTTCTTTTGATGAGTTTAACAATAATAAAATTACCAATTTCAGTTATATTACTTCTTTAAAAATCACTAATCAAAATAAGGAATACATTATTGCTCTTGGCAGAAAAAGATGGAAAATTGAAAACAAAGGTTTTAAAGAACAAAAATCTGATGTTTTAAATATATCTCATATTTATACTAAAAATTGTAATGGTACTAAAAATACTTACTTACTCATTCAATTTGCTCACACTTTTCTTAATTTATTGAATTATGGCGATATATTGATTAAAGGTTTAAATACAACAAAAAATGAAGTAAGCTCACTAATCAAATGTTTTCTTACTTCATTCACAAAACCTCTTAATTTAAATCGACAAATTCAATTAAGATTACCTTAATTATACACCATTTTGTTCTTTGATAATACTATAATTTTTAATTAAATGCATTTTTTGCATCTTTTTGTCGTGTATTAAAAAGAAGAAAAAATTTTCTTATCTTTATGATAATCATTTTTTCTTCCTTTAATTTTATATTTTTT
>CAYXZZ010000086.1:0-1692 GCA_964470055.1 uncultured Mycoplasma sp. | reverse complement strand
CTAATCCTATTTATTTGTTTTTTAGAAAAAAACAATCCGAAGGTAAACATCATTATAAATGCATAATCGCATGCGAAACGAAGTTATGTAAAATCATTTATAAATTATGTGTTTCAGATTGTCTATACTCTAACAAATAGACTTTATTATCCAAAATTTTAAAAAATTGAGGAAACTCAGTTCTTTTTGTCGTGATTATAATATCATATATTTTACAATTTGACAAAACTTAGATAATCACAAAAGAAAAAAAGAAGAAATACTATTTTCTCCTCTATGACGTCGCATTAAACTCTTTTCCATATGTTGTAATTAAAAGACTACCACTGTATCCCAAAATCTTATCCATATGTTTACTAAGCCCCTCATCAAGCTCCATACGATATTCACATTCAATATCTACATACTTAGTACATTGTTCTTTATTTTGGGCAATCATTCGATATATTTGTGTATTAGTTCTAATAAAAGTAGTTGATGACTTTCCTGCATAGTTGAAATCAACTATTGAACCACCATAATCATTTTTATTATAAACAATTGAAGTACTTGTTAAACTAACATTATTACCATTTTTAGAAACAACATAATTATAAATATTACCATCAGTTTTTAAAACATAATAAATTCCCGAACTCTGATCAACACTAACAACTTTAACTACATTTTCATCTCCTAATATTAATTTATACAAATAATAATCCGAATCACTAGTAGGAACTACAGAATATGCAGGACTCTTATCAACCGCTGTTAAATAATAAAGTTTTCCATCTCTTCCTTTCACAACTTTTGAATCAAAAACAGAAACAACTGTTGTCGAAAGTGTTGAAGTCATACAATTTTTTTCGTTAGAATATACCTGACTAAGCGATAACGAATAAACATTTCCATCATTAGTAATCGCATGTGTACTAGTTAAAAATTCTATCGTCGTATACCCATTACTAGATGGAAACAACTCGGGACATTCAAATTCTGCACCTGACAAACTAAAACCAGAATGTCTTATATCTCTAGTCGTGCTTGCATAAAGAACTCCACACCCACAACACATCCCCGCAATCACTAAAATAAGTATACCTACCTTAATCTTCCTTTTCATAATCTTCCCACCTTACGAAGTATATTATACTTTGATTATATCGTAATAAATTTATAAAAGCAATAAATCAAAAATCAAAGCAAACCTTTCCAAATAAATAGCCCGTAAATTTACAAAAAAATTCATTTATCACCAAATCCTTATTGACAAAAATCGCCATACATATTATATTTATATTGTAATCTCGGTGACGATTACTGATGAGATACAGTTTTAGCCAAAACTAGAACTGAATAATTTAGTTATCGTGCAAATTTGGAAGTGAAAACTTTAAAGTAATAACTTATCAAAGACCGAGATGCTGTAACCAAGCAGAGAGAAAGAAAACTCTATAGGCAAGATGATCGAATTATAATACTGATAATATTAAAATTTGATGCACCTATAAACTCGGGACATTATTTGTAAATTTATACTAATGCTGAAGTTAAATCTAATTGATACTTTTGCATTACCACTAGTATTAATAGTTTAATGCCAGGTGTTGTATAAATACATATGAATGTCTTTTTTTATGCATTAACACAAATCAAAACAAGAAAAGAATTAAAATAAAAAATTTTATTTTAATTCGCGCCTTTCGGCCA
>CAYXZZ010000085.1:0-2219 GCA_964470055.1 uncultured Mycoplasma sp. | reverse complement strand
TTATTCATATGTCTTTTTCAATGTTTGTTTGTTGCACTTCAAATTTAAATTAACATTTTTTTCTTGGTTTGACAAAGTTTTTTAAAAAGTGTAGAATTGTTATAGTGGGGTAATTAAACGAGGTGAAATTACTTTGAGAAAAGGAAAAATTATTAGTGGAGTTTTAGCAACAGTTGGGTTGATGATGATATGTGTTGCGATTGCTTTACAGAATGATAAATCTATGAGTGTTGATGAAATAGATGTTAAGAGTATGGCTGCTTCTGCGAATATGTATGTTAAGTATTCTGATAAAGAAGAGACAGAAATGGTATTTGAAGAAGTTGATATGGAAGTTGCTCCGGCGTCTGTTGAGATTCTACCTAGAACAGAAGTATATGATGGCTTGACTTTAGAAGAGTTGGGAGCCAAAATAGATAGAAACCTAGGGGATGGTTATATTGCTGGCAAGGGGGAATTGATTGCTAGTTATTGTATTGAAAAAGGAGTAGATCCTTATATTGCAACAGCAATTATTCTTCATGAGACAGGGTGTAGATCAAAATGTTCAGGTTTAGTTAGACAATGCAATAATGTTGGTGGTCAAAAGGGATATCCAACTTGTGGCAGTGGTTCATTTAAAAGATTTGATACTTTAGATGAAGGGATTAAGGGTTTTGTTAATAATTTGTATAAAAATTATTATGCGTATGGACTTACTACCGTTGAACAGATTGCACCTAAGTATGCAGAGGGAAATACCTGGGCTGGAAAAATTAATTGGTATGTAAAACAAATTCAACAGAGTTAGACCACTGAAAAGGTGGTTTTTTCTTGCTATTTAGACTTAATTGTGTTATAATATGGGCACTTGTGGGGGTTATACTATGGATAGTGAAAGACTAGAAGAAGAAACAGTTTCTGAAGAAGATGTCATAGAAGAAGTTGAAGATGATGAATTATCTGAAGATGAAGTTGAAGAAAATGATAGATTTCGTAAGAAATGTAATATGTTTCAACGAGTATTACTTTTTGTTAATGCATTGATTTTATGTGGGTGTCTATATATTAATAGATGTACTTATTATCCGGAAGAACGAGAATTATTAGAAGATAATTTGTTTTCGGGAAATGATGTGATTGCTTCTGATGAGATGCTTAGGGATATTGTTAGGGCATTAGAGGATGAATTAAATGTTTCTATTTCAGAAGAGGATAAAGATGAATATTATTTGTTGAATGCGATTTTGAAAAATCCTAATTTAAGTGATTCAGAGAAAGATTTGTTTTATAATTATATTGATTTGATTAAAGATAATCCTTATTTAGATAAAGAAGAAGCATATAATTCTTTACTTAATGTAGATATTTTATATGAAGCAAGACCACTTATATATGATAGAGATGTTTTAGGAGTTTATATATACGATCTTGAGAGTATTGGGGTATTTGATGATGATGAGGAAAAGTCGACGTTAATACATGAGGGAATACATTGTATTTATTGTAATGAAAAAACATATGATCTTCCAACATATTTTAAAGAGGGAATGACTGAATTACTTGCGAATGAGTATTTTTCGAGCAGTCCTTTTGTTGAATTAAAAAGTTATCCTTTTGAAGTGGCGGCTGTGAAAATGTTATGTGAAGTTACTTCTACGGATACAGTTTTGAAGGCTTTTTCTTTAGGCGATATGGGAATAATTGCTGAAGAGATAGCCAGCGTTACTGGAAATTATGATGAGGCAGTAGTTGCACTTGAAATGTTAGATTATGCACTTTTATGGCATAATGATGAAATTCCAAAAGATAGAGAGATTATTAGTGACATGAACGTGGTAATTAGTGGATTTATTCCAACATTTAGAGAGTGTATTACTTTGAAATATGATGAGTTAAATAGAAATAGAATCTCTTACTTTTATAATGAAATTTTATTTGCAAATATTTTTGGTGATGAGCCTTATACTGAATATGTTGATGATTTAGTAGAATTTGGCAGTGATCATAAGGCCTATTTTTCAAGTAAGTTAAAACAAAAAGTAGCAGCAGATGAGGTTATTAATAAGATTGGTGAACAATTAGAAGAGGTAAATGTTAAGACTTTGGAAAAAGAGCAATAAAAAAACAAATTAGGTTAGTGTAAAGAGTTTTGGGGCAAATAATTAAGAAAGTTGAATTTATAATGAGTGTGTAAAAAACTTTGTGTAAATGATCTAACCACGATATATAGAAGCAAA
>CAYXZZ010000084.1:0-2291 GCA_964470055.1 uncultured Mycoplasma sp. | reverse complement strand
ATAAACAAGAAAAAGAAATTGAAAGACTTTTAGAGAATGCTCAATCTTATTTTGGTAAAGAAGAAACAATATATGTTTATGAATGTAAAAAATGTCACAAATTAGACCCAGTTCCAGTTTTCGTAATTGGCGAACATCTGGGATTTCTAAAATTTATTAAAAAGAAAGACACTCCTAAAATGGAATGTCCCTACTGTAATGGCACTATGATACCTATCGAAAATTTTAAATAGATAGGTCTTAGTTCTTTTTGTTATGACATAATTATTAAAACTATGTCTTTTTTTGTTTCTTTTAAAAATGCACTTTCCTTATAAACAAAAAAAGTAAGCATTTGCTTACTAATTAATTAGTTGAAAACTCACTGTTTAAGAAATGATACTCATCATTTTCATCCTTAAAGAATGTATACTTAACAGTACTAGCACTATCTTTATAGTTTTCTATACCTAACACTGTCAACTGACTCTCAACTACTCCTGTTTTTTGTTCAATTAAATTTGTCTTCGCAAAATCCTTATAAACATTACAATCAAACTTATCAACTACATTTCCAGCATCATCTGTATATTGCTTGTAATCAGTAAATACAATCTTTTCAGTAATAATAATATTATTAGTTTCCCCTTCACGCATTGCACTTTCTATTTTATACAGATAAGGATTAATAACCATACTAGGTCCACCTTCACTTACACTATCAAATTGAACCTTCCAACTATCACTAGTTGCATCATATTTTAATGTTCCAGCATTATATCCATCTTTTAAGAAGTTAACCGCAATATTTACTGGAGTACTTGTACTATAAGATACGTCTTCTCCAAAAAAATTAAATACATACTCTCTAATCTTATCATTTGAAATACTAAATGTTTTTAACTCTTGCTCTGTTGTCTCCTCATCCGTTGAATCAGTAATAGATGATGTACTTAAATCAATAAAGTCTGACTCAGTTGCATATCTCAATGCAAAATAAATCTTATCTTGATTAGTAAAATCACTTGCAGTAACAGTTCCTGATGCAAAAAACTTCGAATTTCTAAGACCATTTACTGAATAAGTAACATTATCATACAAGTAAACAATCATCTCATCATTTAAATCCATCTCTGTATCTTTTTGAACAGTAACTACAGTTTGATTTCTATTTCCATTAATTAACGCATCCGTAATAAAATAAACTGAAAATCCTGCTATCGCAGAAACCACTACTATAATCAAAAACTTAATTATCTTTTGTTTTTCACTAGGATCGCTATTATATCCATTTTCTTCTTCATCATTCATTGAGTCGTTGAAACTAAAATCCTTCATTCAATTCACCTCTATCCTAATAACATTTTACCATACTTTTTCTAAAAATAAATAACTTTTTTACAAATAAACTAAAAAGAGACCATTTAATTAGTCTCCATATTTTTCATCACCACAACAGCCTTGTTGTTAAAATCTAATTTTTTAAATACTTCTTGTAATTTATCAAACTCTAATTCTCTAATAATATTAATCTTATCCGCAACAACTTCCCCATACTTCAAATAATCCTCAAAAATATTATGAACTGTTGAATCAATATCATCAATCATTTTAACCTCATTCGCAATCCACACTTTTTTCATTCGTTTAAATGCTTCTTCATCAAATTTGAAAGTCTTAATTTCATTTTCAATTTCTTGTAGAAGTTCTCTTGGATTATCACTTGAAGCCATCATAAAGAAAGTATGCATATCTTTAATATATTCCCATTCAGTATAGAAATTATTAAGTATCTTCATATTTCTAACTCGTTCCCTAAATAGTGAAGAAGACCCAAACATTAAAGTTGAAATCATCGTTAAATATAAATCCTTATGTAATAAATCCATCTCTAATACTGAACTATCAAGTTTTATTCCAACCCCAAGTTTAGCAACATTAATCGGATAAGAAACCTCTTCAAATTTAGTTTTTACACTCTTCTTCTCCGTAATTTCACTCGCCTTGGCACCTCCCCTATTTTTTATTGGACCAACAACTTCTCTCACAATATCTAAAGCATTTCCTTTATCAAAATTACCTACAATAAGCACAAACATATTATTAGAAGAATAAAAACTATTATAACAAGTATACAAATCCTCTTTAGTAATTTTCATTATCTCAGGAATAGATCCACCTATATCAATGCGTCTTGGATGGAAATGATATACATTTTCTCTTAACTTCATTTCTAATCGAAACTCCGCAATATCATCATACATCTTCAACTCTTCCGCAATAATTCCCTTTTCCTTTTCAACATTTTCATC
>CAYXZZ010000083.1:0-2406 GCA_964470055.1 uncultured Mycoplasma sp. | reverse complement strand
CTGGATCAATTATTCCACTTTCTAATAGAAGTGATTATAATAATACTGGATTGCCACTTGATTTAGAAATTCAAATTTTCCCAGGTGTTAGTAATACTTATACTTTATATGAAGATGATGGAGTTACTGCATTATATCGTGAGGGGTATTTCTTAAAAACATCAATTGATTATAATTATTTAAGAGATAATTATACTGTTGTTATAAGAAGTATTGATGGTAAGAGTGGAATTGTTCCAGATAGAAGAAATTATAAGATGGTGTTTAGAAATACTAAGAAACCAGATGAAGTACTTACATATTTTAATGCTGAAAAGTTAGAAAGTACATCATATGAAGATGGTAATGATTTTATAGTTGAGTTATATGATATGCCGACTATTGGACAAATTACTATTAACTGTAAAGGGAAAGATATTGAGATTGATGCAGCACGTTTAATTAATGATGAAGTTGATAGTATCTTAGTTGATTTGAAGATTAATACATATTTAAAAGAAGAAATAGCGGATATTATGTTTGGAAATGAACAAATTAGTAAGAAGAGAATTGCTATTCGTAAATTGAAAAAGAAGGGACTTTCAAAAGAATATATTGGATTATTCTTAAAACTATTGGAGTATTTGAGTGAAGTTTAGGAGGTTAGGATATGAAGACTAAACAAGAGATAATGAATGAAAATATTGAAAGATTAGAAAAATTAAAGCAAGAGACAATTTTAAAATATACGGCTGATATTGATTTTGATCATGATTTGTCTTTATATGATGTAATGATTACACATTTTGCAAATGGTGATTTGGATGAGGCTTTTTTAACTGATGTTACTACTGGAATGGATAAGAAAGAAGTAGCTGAATTGTTTGCTTTAGTGAGAGAGTTCCAGGGATTGTGTTTTTGTAAAGGTGAGGCTGAATATTGGTTAGATTCTTTAGAGAATACTCCTGTTCATGATTATAGTATTATTGCATGTTCTATTTTTGATAGTTTTAATTATTTATTAGGACTTGGCAAAGACGGTGGAAGAGAAGTTTTGGAATTATTAGTGTCTCTTAGAGCAAGTGAAGAGTTACGTGATGCAGCGGTAGTTGAATATTTAAGAACAACGTTTGTAGATGATAGGGCTCTTACGACAATATTGTTTGATATGGCTGATGAGCGTGGGGCATATGGTATCTTTACTGATGAACAGAAAGGAATACTATTAAATTATCCGGAGGGGACTTTATATTCATATGGAGATAATGAAATTAAAATTACGTCTCCATTGGTACTTGGGGCACAGATTTATAATAATGTTAATGGAGATAGAACAATTGATGAAGTTAATGAAAATGACTTAGAACCTTTAGTGTTAACATTATCAGAGTTCTTTAGAGATGATTATTTTGATTTTGAAGCAGAGGTTTATACTTTGGCTGACAGGTATCGTGATTATTCTAGACAACGGGGAATAGTTTTAGATGTTGAATATCCTGATATTAAATATGATGCTGATTGTGAAGTTATTCAAGAAGCATGGGTATCAGGAGATGAAGTCTTAGGTGGAACTTACGATACTCCATATAGTGGGGGAACTAAGTAAAAAATACTTGAAAAATATTTAAAATAAGAATATACTAGTTGTGTATTTTTGAAATATTGCTGGTAGTAGTAGTGATTTTCTTATTTTTAGAGAGCTTGCGGTTGGTGAAAGTGAGTATTAAGAGGTTATGAACTTGACTGGTTTTTATAATATGTAGGGTAAGACCTTTATATCTATTAAAGCCGCATGATTTTTCATGAAGTAAGGTGGTACCGCGATTAATTCGTCCTTATGTTAGATAAGGACGTTTTTATTTTATAAGGAGGCGTTATGCAAGAAGTTGTTTTGTTTTTGATGAGTTTTGTATTTATATTTATTGTTTATGAAATTTTTGTTGTTAATAGGGCAAAAAAGAATGAAAAAAAGAAAAAAGAAAGTAAGCAACCTATGGAAATTAAATATTTGGTTGCGAAGTATAAATTTGATTTGAAGAAGTTAGATTATCATAAATTGCTGCATGTATGTGCAGGGGTATCATCATTTGATATGGCACTCATTGTTTCAATATCAATGATATTTGATAGTTATTTGTTACAACTATTGATTGTGCTAGTACTGGTTGTTCCTATAATATTAATTAGTTATCATTTAGTTTATTTAGTTTATAAGAAGAAAGGATTGATTTAGATGTATAATTTTAGAGATATAGAAAAAAAATGGAGAAAATATTGGGAAGAAAATGATACTTTTCATACTGATGTATGGGATTTTAGTAAACCTAAGTTTTATGCATTAGATATGTTTCCTTATCCGTCTGGAGTAGGTCTTCACGCTGGACATCCAGAAGGATATACGGCTACTGATATTGTTTCTCGTATGAA
>CAYXZZ010000082.1:0-2517 GCA_964470055.1 uncultured Mycoplasma sp. | reverse complement strand
ACCAAACTCCTACTAAAAATAAAAATAGCATTAGAGTTGCTATTGCTTTCTTCACAACCATCACTCCCTATAAATTACTATAACATATTTGTCCCCAAAATCTATAGAGAAAAAGAAAATTAATAAAATCAAATCTTTAGAATAAAACAAAACAAGATAAATATATTTATATTGGTAGGTGATCTATATTAATAAAAAGAATTATATTTATACAATTAGTGCCCTAGTAATAGTAGTAGCATTTTCTTTATTATTTCTTCCTAAAGAGGATAAAACTCTAAATACTAGTAAATTAAACGCAACAGTTATTACAAGTTACACTGATCAAATAACTGTTCAAGATGAACAAAATATAATATACACATTTAATGTGGAAAAAAATGATTTCAAAGCAGGAGATAATTTAATTATTGAATATACTGGGCTCCTAGATAAAAATAAGGAACAACAAACGACTAAATTAGTTGACATTAGTCCTGTATCGCAAGACGAAGAAGATATAACTCCTAGAATAGTAGATGGTATTTTTAGCCAGTATAGTACTTTAGCATCAAATAAACTAAAAGAAATGACCTTAGAAGAAAAAATTGGCCAAATTTTACTAGTTAGATATCCTGAGTCAAATGTTCAAAAAGCAATAAATACATATATGGTTGGGGGATTTGTCTTCTTTGAACAAGACTTTGCAAATAAAACAGCTACTGAAGTTCAAAGTATGATAAATAGCCTTCAATCTATGGCTAAAATTCCTCTCTTAACTGCAACAGATGAAGAAGGAGGAACCGTAGTCCGCGTCAGTAGCAACCAAAATCTTTCAGCAGAACCATTTGCATCTCCAAGAGAGTTATACCTCGAAGGTGGTTTTGATTTAATTGCTAAAAATACCAAAGAAAAGAGTGCGTTATTAGAAAATTTAGGTTTAAATGTCAACCTTGCCCCTGTAGTAGATGTTTCAACTGATTCTAGTGATTATATGTATGAAAGAACATTAGGTGAGGGGCCAGAATTAACTTCAGAATATGCCAAGACAGTTATAGAAGCCAGTAAAGATAATAACGTATCTTATGTACTAAAACATTTTCCTGGTTATGGCAACAATGAAGATACTCATAATGGAGAAGTAATTGATACAAGAACTTATGAGTCTATGGAAACAAATGACTTACCTCCGTTTGAAGCAGGTATTGAAAGTGGTGCAGAAGCCATTTTAGTAAGTCACAATATTGTTCAAAGTATTGATGAAAATAATCCAGCCTCATTATCTGCGAGCGTCCACAATTTATTAAGAAATAATCTAGGTTTTACTGGGATAATTATTACTGATGATCTTGCTATGAGCGCAGTCGCATCAATTGATAATGCAACAGTAAAGGCCCTTCAAGCCGGAAATGATATTGTAATCACAACAGACTACCAAGAAAGTTATAATCAAATAAAGGATGCTGTTGATGATGGAACATTGAGTGAAGATTTAATTGATAACGTTGTTCAAAGAATCTTATCTTGGAAATATGCTAAAGGTTTAATGTATGAAAAAACAAAATAAAAAGACTAATCTTAAACTGCTCTTAGAGTAGTCAACAAACTTAGTCTTTTTCTCTATAATTTCATCAAATTATCATAATTTTATCGTATCTTTATAATAAAATTTAATTAAATTTCTACATGGAGGAGTTTTATGAGAGAAAAAATTATTTTAATCCCTGCATATGAACCGGATCAACACTTGATTGAATTACTAAAAAAATTAAAACAAATAAATTTAGAGGTCATTATCGTTGATGATGGTAGTGGTAAAGAATATTCACAAATATTTAATCAAGCCAAAGATTACGGTCATGTCATTTCTTATAGTCGAAATAAGGGAAAGGGTAGTGCTTTAAAAACAGGACTTAATTACATTAAAAATAATTATCAAGAATTTATTGTTATAACCATGGATTGTGATGGTCAACATAGTTTTGAAGATGCTATGAAAATAGGAGAGTATGCAAGTAGTCATCCCAATGAACTAGTATTAGGAAAAAGATTAAGAAGTAAAAAAACACCTCTTAAAAGTAGAATAGGAAATGCTATTACTCGTTTTACTTATCGTCTTGCTACTGGTTTAGATGTTTATGATACGCAAACAGGACTTCGTGCTTTTTCTGAACAACTCATCTCTTATATGTTAGGAATAGAAGGTGAAAGATTTGAGTATGAATTAAATGTCCTTCTCGATTGCCCAAAAAATAAAATAAAGATTAAAGAAATTCAAATAGAAACAATATATATTGAAAATAATTCTCACAGTCATTTTAATCCTATTAAAGATTCTTTTCTTATTTATAAAGAAATCTTTAAATTTCTCTTTTCTTCATTAATTAGTTTTATCATTGACTATCTTTTATATAGTGTTTTCATCTTAACTTCTAATAACTTAATTATCTCAAATGTTTTAGCACGCTTTATCAGTGCCACTTTAAATTACAATTGTGCGCCCAGAAAAGGGTTAATAATCTAGTAGGTGTGAATCCT
>CAYXZZ010000081.1:0-2637 GCA_964470055.1 uncultured Mycoplasma sp. | reverse complement strand
TCTTATATTTTATCATGGAAAGATTTTTTATTTACACAGAATTATTTACAGACTCATCGTTATTTTTTTTAATCTCAATATTAGTCAACTCATTCATTAGTTAAACTTAATCTTCATCATACGCGCATCTTGAATAAGTATCCATAAAATACTCCGCTCAAGCCTCGATTACTTCATCTATAAGATAAACATTAACCGCTTTATTAGCCGAAGTACACACTGTAGAACCAGTCGAAACAAAACCACCAGTATTATATTCTGACTCTACCCATTCCTCTAACGTCATTCCTTCATCTGCCCGATAAACTACTCCATCTATTGAAAAACTAATCCCTAAAAATTTAACTACTTCAAAATTTCCACTAACTTCCTCTACAGTAAGAGCTCCATCAGTATATGAATAACTATCACTATCTAGTACCACCTGCAACATAAACATCTAAAAATTCAGGACCATTTTCTAAAAAGTCAACATTTAAAGTTCCACCTTTAATAACTGTTTTCGCATAATCACCACCATCAATATTTGTATAAATTACATCAAAAACTTCTCTAAATTCAAAAACAATTTCATCAAGTAAGACTTCTGTATAATCAAACGGAATACTTATATAACCTTTTGCCCTAACGTATAACTGCCTGTATCATCACAAATCTTATCACCTAAAGCATAATCATCAGAATCAACTACTGTCTCTCCACTCATAATACTATAAATTCCCATCTCAGTATTACCAAAACTAGTAATCTCAATCTTATAAGTAATTGTTGCGTCTACAGAAATAGAATGATTTAAATAAATTTTATCTTTACTAACCTTAATATTTCCAACCTCTGCATCACCACTAATGCCATCAACACTAGCATCAGTAATTCGCATATCTTTAGTAGGCTTAATCTTTGTCACTAATCCAGAGACTTTCGCATCCGCATTAAGTACCGCAAAACCAATCGTCATAAGACAAACAATCATAATAACTGGAATAATTAGTGTCATTCCAATCTTTTTCACTCTAACTTTCTCAACTACCTCTTTCATTCTATCATCTATCCTATTATAAATATACAATTCTTTTTACTTTTTTTCAAGAATAACGACAAACAGACAAAAAAATAGACACCAATTTGATGTCTATTACCTCACTACGGAACTATACAGTTAGCATTACCATAATTTCCTGCTTGATCATAGAAGCCAACATTAATCTGTAATCCTGATGATAATCTATGATTAATATAAATTTCATTAGTAGTATACTCAGTACCTGCATAAATATATTTCGCAATTGCCGCATTATCTGTTGCCGTAATTGTAATTGTACTACTATCACCATTATGTGTAATACTACATTTTCCTTTAGGCTTTTCCTTATCTATGTTTTTAACAACCATACTAGCCTTTCGTGAATCCCCAGAACTATTATAAACTATAAACTCATATGTACCATTTTTAGTAACCTTATAAGTATATGTCTTACTAGTAGTTCTTTCTCCACTTGGCAATACCAAACTACTAAAATTATCAACATTAACAGTAACAATAATATTAACTGAACCACTAGTATAATTACTATTATCCAAAGTCAAAGTAATTCCCATATTTTGTACAATAACATTTCTAGAAACTGTAAGTGTCTTATTATTATAATCCGTAATACTATATGTTAACTTGTAAGTACCAGGAACATTAGTATTAACACTACCAGACACTTTAATTTGACTTGATAAATTATTTCCATTAGAGTCTTTTGCTGTTGCTCCAACATCCGTATAAGTACTTCCTTCCACAACATACACTGTTTCACTACCATTAAGTGTCAATGTAACTGTCGCAGTTGGTGTTGGCGAAGCAGAAGGAGATGGACTAGGTGAAGCAGAAGCACTTGGCGTTGAACTCGTACTAGGAGTTGGAGAAGAACTTGCACTCGGAGTTGGTGTTGAACTACTACTTGAACCACTACCACTACTAGAAGAAGTACCACTATTCTTTTCGCTAACCCTAACCAGCCTTGTCAACTTAGGACTAATGCCTCGGTAATTAAGGGTATAAGTCAATTTATATGAACCAGCCTTACTTGTATCAACACTACCAGTCAAAGTAACACTACTACTAATATCACCCTTCAAATCACTTGTTGCTGTAAATCCCGGCTCAACATATGTATCTCCGACCTTTAAATCAATTACCAACTCTCCCTCTAAATGGAGACTAACTCTCTCCGCCGGTTCTTCCTCTTCATTAGAACTACTAACAATCTCTATTACCTCACTATCTTCCGGTTCTTCATAAGAAATACCATTAAAAGTAAAATTACTAGTAATAATATAATTAAGGACAAACACCATTATCAATACAACTATCCCACACACTAGCATTCTAATTAATCGTTTATTTTCTTGCTGCTGGCGCTGTTTTTTAGTCATCCTTTTTGTACCCTCTGTCCTAACTCCATTAATTGTTCCCTGTCTATATTGAGTTTTCTTTTTACTTCCGTTACTACTCTTACCCATATAACTCACCACTCTATTCTACTAACATTATAAATTACAACAATTATAAAGTCAAAAAAGATATCACATAATCAGTAAAATAGAATAAATTTTTTTCGCAAAGATTATGTCACGAAATGATACCAA
>CAYXZZ010000080.1:0-2960 GCA_964470055.1 uncultured Mycoplasma sp. | reverse complement strand
GTGATGAAGAATTTGAATTAAATGCACTTGTACTTGATAATTGGCTGTTTGTTCCCGAATTATCACAAGAAGTTGAAGTTTCACCAGTCGCAAGTCCAATACTAAACGTTACTGTATCAGTTCCACTCGATGAACTACTATCTTTTGTATATTGAACTTTTATAACATTTGAAGTAGTTATTTCCCCCAATGATAAACTTCCACTAACAGTACCACTATAAGTACCTAATAAAGTATCATCTAGATAAAAATATGCCTTATCATAATTCGCCTCTGACGAAACAGAGTAATCAATAGCATAAGTACCAGCAGACGCAACAGTAAATGAAATTGCACCTGTTGCGGAATTTGTCTTATTCGTACTCGTCCAAGTTAAAGCAGACGAATCAAAAGTATATGGATAAGTTGCATCATTAGAAACATTAGTATATTCACTTTCAGATATAGCAACAGTGTCAAGAATTTCTTGCAAAGTTCCATTATAAACTAGTTTAGTTCCACCTGTTTCTGTTGTTCTTACCATCTTCCAACAAAAGCCTGCAAAATAAACATTGTTTTTAGTAACATTCCCACGATAATAATAAATTGGATTAGCATTACTTTCCGTTCCACTTCTTATATAAGCAGTATTATTTAATGTAGTTAACCCAGAAGTCGAACTAAAACTCACACTAGTATCAACAGATGCATTAAGTCTTATAACCTTGTCTAACGAAAGTCCTGGCTTTATTGTAATATCACCAGTAACATTTTCCAAAACTAATTCATTATTAGAAAAAGTATAATTAGAAGAATTTACTTTCAAACCACTCATATATACGGCAATTCCTTCAAAAGTATCAGTAAAAGTAACATCCAAACTATCTCCACCAATTATCTCAGTAGGATATCCGTTATTAGTCATATTTTTATAAGTCACTGTATAAAATTGAGCAAAATCAACATTCACAGTAAGAGCATACTCTGTCGAAGAAGAATTATACCCACCACTCGCATAACCAATCGTTACATAAAAAGTTTTACTTACTCCCAAAGTACAGTTATTATCATCATCACAAATCTTATCTTTTAAAGTATATCCACTTACTTCATAAGTTAAATTACTAGGAAGGCCTGATAATTGATAAATTCCCATTTCAACATTTCCAATATTCGTAACTGTAACTTTATATGTTACACTTGAATCAGAATTAGGAAGATTAACATTAGTCAATATAGAAGCAGTACTATAATTCTCATAATTAGAAACACCAGAACTAGTATTACTCGAATATGCAAATCCAGTAACTCTTACATCTTGAATTTGTCTAATTTCCGCAACTATACCACTTAATGCCATTTCAGAACCAAAAGCAGCATAACCAATTGTTATAGTAAATACCACAACCATTACTAAAATATAAATAAATTTTTTTCCAAAAACTACCTTTTTATTCAAAATAACCACTTCCCTACATAAAACTCTATAAATGTGGAATAATAAGAATAGAATCATCATTTTCACAATATTTAACAAATTATGAAGTTGATTTATACATCTTATTCCATTTTAGTATATCTTAAATTATTTTATTTTACAATTATTTTTGTCGAAATAAATCGAATTTTGGTAAAAAAGAATATTAAAAATTAATACATTTTTAGTCAAAAATTAGTCAAAACAAAGGAGGAATATAAAATGTCACGAAAAGGGGAAAATATTTTTCATAGAAAAGATGGAAGATGGGAAGCAAGATATGTAAAAGGATACAACTTAGATGGTACATGTAAATATGGCTATTTATATGGAAAAACATATCAAGAAGTAAAACAAAAAAGAATTAACATTTTATTAAATTATGATGCTACTCAAACTAAAAATATAAGAAATTCATTAAAATTTGAAGATAAAATAGTTACTTGGTTAGAAAAAGAAAAAATAACAGTTAAGGAATCAACTTATTCATACTACTACAATGTAGTAAATAAACATATTAAACCATACTTAGGTAATATTAATATTAATTGTCTTAATGAACAATTAATAATAAAATATATAACTAATTTAATAGAACATACTGATTTAAAAATGTCTACTGTTAGAGAAATTGTCATTATTCTAAAACAAATACTAAATTACTGTAATATTAAAATTAATGTTAAACTACCCAAAGTTGAAAAAAATAAAATTATGATTCTAACTAAAGAAGATAAGAAAAAATTAGAAGAATATATTCAAGTTAATTTAAATGAATATACTTTAGGAATTCTTTTATCATTAAATGCTGGTCTAAGAATTGGAGAAGTTTGTGCTTTAAAATGGCAAGATATTAATTTAGATACTGGAATTATTTCTATAAATAAAACTTTATCTAGAGTAAATAATTTTGAAAATAATTCTAAGAAAACAAAATTAATCTTAATAGAGGCTAAAACAAAAAATTCTATACGGCAAGTACCAATTAATTATAAATTAATAAACTTACTAAAAGAATTTAAACAAGATAAAAGTGATAATTTTTATATTTTATCATCCAATAATAGTTTTATCGATCCAAGAACTTATTATTACAAATATAAATGTATTTTAAAAAAATGTCATATTCATAATTATAAATATCATGCCTTAAGACATACTTTTGCTACTAATTGTATTGAATTAGGTCTAGATCCTAAATCATTAAGTGAAATATTAGGTCACTCTGACATAAAAATTACTTTATCGTTGTATGTTCATCCAAGTCTAGATTTAAAGAAAGATTTTATGAATACAAAATTTATTTGTCAAACTTATTTTTAGTCGAAAAAATAGTCTTTATATTAATAAAAACCACTGATAACTTAGAAAAAAACATTTTTTTCATAATTTGTTAAATATTATGAAAAAGAACAAAAGACAAAATAAATTTTGTCGCATTGGTCGTTACCTCCCAATATTCCTACTTCTGAGACAGAGCATTCCCTGTTCTCCATAGGCTTAA
>CAYXZZ010000079.1:0-3361 GCA_964470055.1 uncultured Mycoplasma sp. | reverse complement strand
CTTTTTGTTATGACATAATTATTAAAACTATGTCTTTTTTAGTTTCTTTTAAAAATGCACTTTCCTTATATAAAAAAAGCACACTAACGAATTCACTAGTGTGCAAAACCAAAAAACTTTTGGGAATGTACCTAATCGAAGTTAGATATATCCCTTTTTTATTATGAGACTTTTCTCATCAACTAAATAATACCATAAAATATTATTAATTTCAAATTATATTAAACTTCTCCTAACATATGTCTCTACATCTTTATTAATATAAACATCAATTACACCCTTATCTACTATTTTAATAAAACCAAGTCCTGTAATTGCTAAATCCTCATCATATTTCATTTGGTAAGTAATTTTATTTAAATCCTTTAAATCATTATGATTACTAGAATTTAGTAATCTTTTAATATTTAAATCATTAGAAACAAATATTGTAAAACTATTTTTTTCTCCCTCAACATAATCAATTCTAACCAAATCTTCAATAATAATTGATTGATTCTTTCGTAATTGAAAAGTCTTAGGTTTAATTTCCTTCTTTGGTGAAATCTTTTTAACCATCTTCTCATCCACATGGTTTAACATTGATCCGTTCTCAACAAGACCCGGTGTATCAATTAATGTTAAATAGTCATTAATTTCAATAGTCACCATATTAAGTGTCGTTGATGGAAGTGGCGACATAGTCAACTCTTGTACTTTATCTGAATAATTCTGAATCAACTTGTTAATCAGACTACTTTTTCCAGCGTTAGTATGCCCAACAACATAAACATTTTTCGAAGTTTGATGAAACTTAATTCGTCTCAACAAGTAATCAATATTATAATTCTTATTCGCACTAATCACAATAACCTCTTCAAAATGTATATTCATGCTTTCCAAATAAGCAATTAATTTTTCTTCTTTCACAGATTTAGGCAATGCATCTTTCTTATTTAAAACAAGAATCATCTTATTAGGAATTAAATTTCTAATTTGTTCTAAATTTCTTTCTAAATTTAATAAATCCGTAATATATAAAACTAAATCTTTTGTTTGAGAAACACTCTTTAATATATTAATGTATTCTTCATTTGACTTTGTAACTACTTGATATTCCCCATAGTTTTTTAATCTAAAACATCTTTGACAAATATCATTTTCTATACTAGTCGTATATCCTTCTTGAAGTATATTTTCATCCTGTAGTAAAACACCACACCCCAAACACTTCTTTTCACTACTCATAATGTTTTCCTTTCCTAAAAATACCACGTTTTTCGTATCTTTTAACAATAGCACCTTCAATTTTTCTATTAAGTCCTGTTATTTTTAAATCTTTAACCCCTAATGGATCCACCAAAATAGTCATAATACCATACAATTTGCCAGAAAGCATATCTGTAACAATCTGATCTCCTATCATAACCATTTCATTTTTACTACAACCTACTCTTTTTCTAATTCGAATAAGACCTTTAGGAAGTGGTTTTAAACTAAATGATTCCCCCTCAATTTCCAAATCTTCAATATAAGGAACTATTCTCTCATATGTATTATTAGAACTAATAAAAATCGTAAAATCCTTCTTCAACTTCTTTAGTAACTTTTTAACATCCTTAGGACAATTCTTTTCATCAATCAATCCCAAAGTATTATCAAGATCAAACACTAGACATTTAATTCCATTCTTTTTTAGTTTTTCATAGTTTATTTCAAAAATATTCTTCTTATACATATCAGGCTTAAACAATGCCATACATATCACCTGTCATTTATTATACAATACTTTTTTCAAATAGTCTAATTATTTACTCTTTGTCTGACCATTTCTGTATTCATTGTAATCTTTTCAAACGTATAACCATTCTCTTTTCCATACTTAATAATATCTCTTAACGCATCTCTTGTACAAGCCTTAATATCATGCATTAAGACCATATTTATCCGATTTTTCTTTAAATTATTTATAACATTATTTTTAATTTGCTCACTAGTTATATTTCCACTAGATGCATCACCTGATGATACATTCCAGTCATAATATCTATATCCTCTATTCACAACTTCTTGTGTCAAAGTTGTCATTATACCTTGAGAATATCTTCTACTAATCGTATTAGATGATCCACCTGGAAATCTAATTATATAAGAATATTCCCCTGTAATTCTTTTAACTCTTTCACTAACAACACTTAAATCATTAAAATAACTCTCAACAGATGCATACACTGTTGCATAATCATGAGATGAAGTGTGTAATCCAACAGTATGTCCTTCTAAATACATTCTTTTAATAAGTTCATCAGAACCTCTACTTGTCACAAAGAATGTAGCCTCAACGCCTTCTTCTTTTAAAATATCAAGAATCACATTAGTCGTTCCACTTTGCGGACCATCGTCAAATGTTAAATAAATTGTCCCTGCTTTACCCCTTTCTGAAACAACAACCGTCCTACTTTCACTACTACTATTACCATTATCATCACTTACACTATACTTAACCTCATAAGTTCCCACCTTAGTAATATTAACCCCATTACTAACTTGAATACGATTTGTAACATCACCATTACAATTATCATTCGCCGTTGCCCCTTGATCAGTATAATCTTCATTTAAAAAAGCATATACATATTTACTACCATTTAAACTAATAACTGGTGGTGTCTTATCTTCATATATCAACTCTTTGCGTACCTTTTTCTCATTACCAGAACTATCCTTAACACTATAAATAGCCTCATCATCAGTAATTTCAACCTTAATCTTATCTGTTACATCTCCATCGTAAGCATCAATTGCTGATACTTCTTCCTTTTCATATTTAGTTCCCGGACACAAATAAACTTCCTTTTCATCACTAATTTTAAAAACAGGCGCTACTCTATCTTCAACCTTAACAGTACGAGTAATCTTCCTTTTAAAAACACCCTTTACCTCATACACAATCTTATAAGTACCTAACTTTTTAGAATCAACTTTTCCCTTAACCTTAACATCTTCAGAAATGTCTTTTCCTAAAAACTTCGCCTCAACACCAGATTCTTTATACTCTTCCTCATAATTTAAAACAACAACTTTTTCTCCTTTTAAACTAATCTGCGGCACAGTATAATAAACACCTGTTATTAACCCAATAGCCAATACACTTATACAAATCAGAAATAAACTTGTCATATTAAAAATTCTTCCTTTATTTCGCCCAATTTCCTTCATACTAACTTCAACTCTCTTCAACAATTAATTACTCTATTTTTAGTCTTAAACCCTACTATAAATATACTACAGCCATTAAGAAAACTCAAATAAAATCAATCACCTATTTTTATAAATGGAAATATTAAGTGTCCGCACATTTCATTACCTAAAATGTAAGTTT
>CAYXZZ010000078.1:0-3363 GCA_964470055.1 uncultured Mycoplasma sp. | reverse complement strand
TAAATTTTTTCATCTTTGCCAAAATAAGATTGAGCATTCTCTAAAAGTCTTTCAATTTCTTTTTCTTGTTTATAAGTATTTATAAGTAAGGTTTGTTCTGTGTAATTTTTCACACATCGTTTGTTCGATTGACGAAACTGCTATCTTAACTTATAATAATAAGTCAAGAATTAAGAAAGACTGGTGATTCAATGTATAAAACCTATAAATTTCGTATGTATCCAACTGCTGAACAAAAACAACTAATTCATAAAACTTTTGGTTGTATTTAGAAGAAATTCGTAGCAGTATTAGATTTGCAGTAGAGGGAATAATTTATTATGGAAATGGAAATGATACACAAGGAGATTTTAGTGATTTCTTTGAGGAAGTTTTTCCTAAAACAGTTGCTAGTAAGAAAGTATATAGGAAATAGGAGTATTTAATGATGGAAAATATTAAAGAAGTAGATAAAATACAATTAGAATATGATTTATATGAGACAGTAGAAGTAGATACACTTGGAAGAATGGTTAATATTCTTTTTGGAAATTTAGAAGAGGTTGATGTTTCAAGAAGTTATATAGAACTTGAAAAGAAGAGAAACCATAGAAGAAGAATTATTTCTGGTGTGTTAGGAAAACATGCAGGAAGATTTGGTTATTTAGATCCTTATTATTATGTGATGGATGATATGTATCTTGAGCGGAAAAGTAGAGTTCTTGATAGATATTATGATCAATTAAATGATATACATCATGAAATTAATTATGATAATTTTCAGGAATTATTCAGATTAATGAGTTTTACTGGAAGAAAAGCAAGAGAATATAGAATTGGCATTGATAAAGAAAGAGAAGTTTTAAAAAAACATGCTATGGGAGAAGATATAGCAGATACCGTTCCTTTAGATGATGGTAAGAAATTTGGTGAATGGTTTGGTGGTGCTTTAGTGGAAGCAAGTCGTTATGAAAGAGTAGAAAAAGTAAAAAAATAGTGATATAATAAAATTTAGATTTGTGAGGGAGTGGTGTTAATGAATAATGATCTTGCCAATGAGATTAGACGTAAGACCGATATAGTTGACATCATAGGTGAAAGAATTCCTCTTGTTGCGAGAGGAAAAAACTTTTTTGGTGTTTGTCCTTTTCATGATGATTCTAATCCTTCAATGTGTGTGTCTCGTGAGAAACAAATATATACTTGTTTTTCATGTCATGCGACGGGAAATGTTTTTACATTTTTAATGAATTATGAACATATTGATTTTAGAGAGACACTTCGTTATTTAGGGGAAAGAGTTGGCGTTAATGTTAGTGGTATTCAAATAAAACAAAAGAGTAATAAATTTGATAAGTTATATGAGGCTTATCGTTTTTCTGTTAAATATTTTCAAAATAACTTGTCTAGTAGTTACGGAAAAATGGCCAAAAGTTATTTAGCAGGACGTGGTATTACAGAAGAAGTTATTAAAGAATTTGAAATTGGATTATCTCTTGACTTGAGGGATGGTTTGACTAAGTTGCTTCAAAAGAAAGAATATGATTTAGCAACGTTAAATAGGATTGGATTATCAAGCGATGATCATGATATATATAATGACCGTATTATGTTTCCATTATATGATGTTTCCGGAAATGTGGTTGGATTTAGTGGACGTATATATAAGGATAATGGGCAAAATAAATATTTAAATACAAAAGAGACAGATATATTTAAAAAAGGGGAAATGTTATACCATTATCATATTGCGAGGGAAGAATGCCGTCTTAAGAAATCTGTTATTGTAATGGAAGGATTCATGGATGTTATTAGGGCAAGTACGATAGGTATTAAAAATACGGTTGCTTTGATGGGGACGGCACTTACAAAAGAGCAGATTGCTTTATTGAAAAGACTTTCTAATAATATAATTTTATGTTTAGATGGTGATGGTCCTGGAGTTCATGCGGCTACTAGTATTGGAGAGATGTTGTTAGAACAGGGGATAGAAGTTAAGGTAATTATGCTTCCTGATAATGATGATCCAGATAGTTTTATTTTGAAACATGGAGAAGAAAGATTTAAAGGATTATTAGAAAATTCGGTTAACTTTAGTGATTTTAAGATTACAAGATTAAAAGAAAATGTTGATTTTAGAAGTGATGAGGAAAAGGCAAATTATATTAATGCAGTTTTGAAAGAAACAGTAAAAATTGAAGACCCAATTAGAGTGGAAGTTGTACTGAAAAGACTTGCAAAAGAGTTTGATTTAGGGTATAATACACTGGAAATGCGATTTAATGACTTTAAAGCAGAAAGATTAGTTCCAATACAGCAAATAGAGATTCCAAAGAATAAGGTTGTTAAAAAGGACAAGTATATTAAGGCGGTAGAACAGATTTTATACTTTATGCTTAATAATGATTGGGTAGTGAGCCAAGTTGAGAAAGAAAGATTAATATTTCCGAATGAGGAATCTAGGGTTCTTTCAAGTGAGATAATCTATTATTATAAAAAGTATGGATATGTTAATGTTGCCGATTTTTATACTTATATTCAAGATAAGGAAAATATTCTAATTTTACTAAATAGTATTTTAGCAGGTAATTATAATGAGAAGACTACTAAGGATGAGTTGTTTGAATACTTTAAGGTGGTTCGAGAATATGGTATTGGCCAGGAAATTAAGAGATTAACAAATTTAATGAAGAAAGAAGTAGATCCATTAGAACAGGCTAAGATTGTAGAAAAGATTAGAAGGCTTAGAATAGGAGAATAGACATGGTTGGAGAAATTAGAACATTAGAGGAAAGAAAGAATAAATTACTAGCGACAGGTAAGAAACAAGGTTTTATTACTTATGAGCAATTGGCTGATGAATTAAAGGGATTAGATGTTGATAGTGATTCATTAGATGAACTTTATAATGCTTTAATGGAGGCTGAAATTGATATTGTTACTGAAGATGGTAGTGATAATGCTAGCGGTGAAGAGATTACAGCAGATGTTGTAGTTGAAGATTTAACTTTATCTAAGGATGTTAAAATTAATGATCCAGTTCGTATGTATCTTAAGGAAATTGGTAGAATTAACTTACTTACATCAGATGAAGAATTTGAATATGCTAAAAGGGCAGAAGAAGGAGACGAAGAAGCAAAGAGAATGCTTGCAGAGTCTAATCTTCGTTTAGTAGTTAGTATTGCAAAAAGATATGTAGGGCGTGGAATGTTATTCTTAGATTTAATTCAAGAAGGAAATATTGGATTAATGAAAGCTGTAGATAAATTTGATCCCAGTAAAGGTTATAAATTTTCTACTTATGCAACTTGGTGGATTAGACAAGCTATTACTAGAGCTATAGCTGATCAAGCTAGAACTATTAGAGTTCCTGTACACATGGTT
>CAYXZZ010000077.1:0-3465 GCA_964470055.1 uncultured Mycoplasma sp. | reverse complement strand
AGATATGGTTGGTAAGTATGGTATGTATGAAGCTTATGACTATGATAATAGAGGAATAGTTAAAGCATTCTTTGCACACCATCAAGGTATGAGTCTAGCCGGAATAGTTAATTATTTGAAACCAGATGCAATAAAGAACTATTTCCATGAAAATGTTAATATTAAAACATTTGAAGTGTTATTAAAAGAAAAAGTTCAGGTTAAAACTAGTATTGATCTTAAGATGGCTAGATATAAGAAATATGATTATGAAAAAGAAAAAATTGAAAATGATATTAGATATTTTAATTATATTTCATATATGCCAGAAGTATCAGTTTTATCAAATAAAAAGTACTGTTTACTAATGAATGATAGAGGTAATAGTTTCTCTAGATATAGAACATTACAATTAAATAGATATCGTAAAGTTACTGAACAAGATTATGGTATCTTTATGTATGTTAAAGACTTGGATAGTAATTATGTTTGGAGTAATACTTATGCACCTATAAATAAAAAGCCAGATAAATATGAAGTGGTTTTTGCGGCTGATAGAATTAAGTATTATAGAACAGATAAAGATATTCAAACTAAGACAGAGATTGTAGTTACTAAAAATCATCACGCAGAGATTAGAAAAATTACATTTAAAAATGAAAGTGAAAAAGTTAAGAGATTACAATTAACTACTTATACTGAACCGATTTTAGCTGAGAATATGGCTGATGTTTCACATAGGGCATTTAGTAATATGTTTATTCATTCTAATTATGATAAGAAAACTAATTCACTTATAGTTAGAAGAAAGAGTCGTGGAGAGGCTAATATTAGTAGTTATATGGTTAACAGATTAGTAATTAGTAATCCTAAGGATGAATATAGTTATGAAACTGAAAGAAAGAGATTTGTTGGAAGAAATAGATTAGTAAGTGATCCAAGAGCGTTAAATGAAAAGTTAAGTAATTATGCAGGAGATAACTTAGATCCAGTAATGAGTTTAAGAAATACAATTGAAGTTCAACCTAATAGTACAGAGACAGTTTATTTAGTAGTTGGATTTGGTAGAAGTAGAGAACAAATTCAAGATATTGTAAAGTCTTATAGTACTGGGGCACAAATTGATAAGGCATTTAAGTTTGCAACATTAATGAATATTATTAATACTAAGAACTTAAATATTACTGGAGAAGATATGAGAACATTCAATATAATGTTGAATTACTTATATCAAACAACAAGAATTTCAGTTAGTGAAGAGAGAATGGATTATCTAAGAAAGAATGCTTTAGGACAATCAGGGTTATGGAAGTTTGGAGTTAGTGGAGATAGACCAATAATTTCAGTAGAAATTTCTGATATTAGTGATATGAATTTTGTGCTTGATATATTGAAGGCATTTGAGTATTACAAGAATAATTCTATTTTCGTAGATATTGTAATTATTAATAATGAGTCTAGTCAGTATGCAAAGATTATTAAGAAAGAAATAGATGAAGAGATGTATCGTATGTATACATTAAATAGTTTCTATCATACACCTGGTTCCATTACTGTTATTGATGGTAGTGAGATTACGAGAGAGGAAAGAAGTCTTTTAAATATTGTACCAAGACTTAGATTTGTAATAGAAAATCATATGACTTTAAAAGAGGCTGTGGTTGAGTTACAGGAAAAAAATAAGATAAGTGATTATAAGGGTTCGCCAGTTGAAGAGCCATTGCCTATTTTAGATTATGAAAGATTAAAATATGATAATGGTTTTGGTGGATTTAAAAATCACGGTAGAGAGTATGTTATTTATAATAAAGATACTCCGGCTCCTTGGGTAAATGTTATTGCGAATGAAAAGTTTGGAACGATTATTACAAATAATGGTTGTGGCTTTACTTATGCGTATAATTCAGGAGAATTTAAAATTACGTCATGGACTAATGAAATGGTCGTTAATGATAAGTCTGAAGGATTTAGATTTAATGGTAAAGTGTTTGATCCAAGTAAATGTACACATGGTTTTGGATATAGTATTTTAGAAAATGAAACAGAAGACTTGAAGAAAGAAATTACTGAATTTGTGGCTGTTCAAGATACTGTTAAGATTTATTTAATGAAATTGACTAATAAGTTAGATAAGAAAAATACTGTAGATATATCATATTGGATTAATCCAACATTTGGTAATTTTGAAGAAAAGACAGCTAGACATATCTTAAGTGAATTTATGGGTAATGATAATTACATGAAGTTAAGAAATGTTTATAGTATTAATTTTGGAGATGTTAATGTATTTATGTCATCTTCAGAAAAAATTGAGTTTGCTTTATGTAATACAATTTTATCTAAGAGTATTGATACAAAGGTTGTTTTAGACAAGGGTGAAGAGAAAGTAATTGTATTTGTCCTTGGATGTGGTATGAGTGATAAGGAAAACTTAGAATTAATAAGTAAGTATACTGATGTTGATTATGCTACTAAAGAATTACGTAGAGTAAAAGATGAATGGAAAAGGACTTTAAGTACCATTGAAGTTAAGTCGGAAGATCGAAGCTTTGATTATATGGTAAATGGTTGGTATTTATATCAAACACTTTCTTCAAGAATTATGGCAAAAGCAGGATTCTATCAAGTAAGTGGAGCATTTGGATATCGTGATCAATTACAAGATTCAATGAATATTGCGATGATTAAGCCAGAAGTTACAAGAAGACAAATTTTAGTAAATGCTGCACATCAGTTCCCAGAAGGAGATGTGTTACATTGGTGGCATGAAAAGAATAGATTTGGATTACGTAGTCGTTATAAAGATGATTATTTATGGTTAGTTTATGCTACTATTTATTACGTTAATGTGACTGGTGATAAGGACATTTTATATGAAGAAGTTCCATATTTATTAGGTGATAAATTAAGTGAATATGAACATGAAAAAGGTATAACATTTAGTTATTCTAATGAAAGAGGAACGTTACTTGAACACTGTATTAGGTCATTACAACTTTCAATGCATTCGTTAGGTCGTCATAAAATTCCACTTATGGGTGGTGGTGACTGGAACGATGGTATGAATAAAGTTGGTATTAAAGGTAAAGGTGAAAGTGTTTGGTTGGGATTCTTCTTATATCAAATTATTGATGATTTTGTTGATATGATGAAAGGCATTGATAAGAAGTTTAAGACAGATGAGTATACGACATTCAATGGTAAATTAAAGGATGCTTTAAATAAAAAAGCATGGGATGGTGAATATTACTTAAGGGCTTTCTTCGATAATGGAGATAAGTTAGGAAGTCATGAGAATAGTGAGTGTAAAATTGATTTAATTTCACAGAGTTTTTCAATTTTAAGTGGTGTTGTACCTAAAGATAGACTTCAACAAGTAATTAATTCAGTAGAAGATAACTTAGTTGATAAGAAAAGTAAGATTGTTAAACTATTAACTCCACCATTTGAAAAGAGTTTAAATAATCCAGGATATATTATGAATTA
>CAYXZZ010000076.1:0-3935 GCA_964470055.1 uncultured Mycoplasma sp. | reverse complement strand
TTCCATCTTGATCTGTTCTATATATTTTTGAGTTGTCTAAAGTTTCTAATACACTAGCATTTGGATGGCCATATCGATTGTTTTCTCCTACTGATATAATTGAATACTTAGGATTAATTTTATTTATAAATGTTTTACTACTACTTGTCTTGCTACCGTGATGGCCAATTTTTAAAACATCAATGTTTTGTAGATCATATTTTTTTATTAAATCTTCTTCTACTTCTACCCCAGCATCTCCCATAAATAAAAATTTATAATTATCAAACGCTGCGTAAATAACATTTGAATTATCATTTTCATTATCATAATTACCGCTATTTAAGAAGTATAATTTATTATCATCCATATTTAACTCTTCAACGCAGGTATAATATGGTATCTTCTTTTTATCTAATACTTTTATTAATACTTGTTCTAGTTCATTAAACTCTCCACAATTGAAGATTACTTGTTCTACTTTAAAATTCTCTACTAAGTTAATTGCCTCTCCCATATGATCTGCATCTCCATGAGTTAAAATTAAGGTTTTTAATTTTCTAATTCCAAGACTTTTTAATAAGGGAATTGTTGTTTTCTTGACGATATTTGAGGTTTGTTCGTCTGAAAAGGTTAATTTTCCTCCGGTATCTATAAGAATATTTTCATTATTTGAATGAAAGAGAATGGAATCTCCTTGCCCTACATCTATCATTTGTATGTATGAAGTTCTTGTGAAGGATGGATAATTATAATGAAAAAGCATTAATAAAAGAAGAATGATTAAAACTTTATGATCTTTCTTTTTAAGAAAGTAAAAGTAAATTAAAATTATAATTAGATAAATTAAATATATAAATAATGATACTCTAGGAAAAGTTAGTTGACCAAACTTTATCTTGGCTAGATAAAGAGATGATATTTCTAAAAGATGAGTTAAAAAATTATAGATAGGTACTAATGGTTTTAAAATTATTGTCACTAAAGATAAAGGAAAGATTATGATACTGACAAATGGTACGTAGAAGAGATTATAAATGATACTTAGTATGTTTATTTGGAAGTAATTATAAAGAGAAATTGGAATACTTACTAGAAAGGAAAAGTATGATGTTTTTAATAATTTTAGGAGGTAATTTCCTGTTATCAAGTTAGACATTAATATTAAGGTTAGGCTTATGACAAAGGAATACTGAAAACCAACATCATAGATAAAAAAGGGATTAATAAGTAGTGTTAGAGATAAGACTATTATAAAAATATTCTGAGGTTTTATATAGAAATAATAAATTTTATTTATAGAAAAAAGGATAAAGAAAAGAACACCTCGTAATGCCGAGGGGGATAAACCAATAATTGATAAATAAAATAGTAGAAGAATTGAGGTTATTTGATATCTTTTTTCTTCACGAAGATGAAATTTCTTTAGAAGAGTTAAAATTATTGAAGATAACAATGTAATATGCATGCCACTAATCGCAAAAAGATGACTAATACCGTTTTCTTGATATGAAGTTGTGACATCATTTGAAATTAATGATTTATCCCCTAAGATAAAGGCTTTTAAATATGGCGCGCTTTCTGTTTGGTTAATTATGAATTGTTTAATTAAATAATGAATATTTTGAGTTGATTTTATTTTACTTATTTTGTTTGCGGTTACTATATAGTGAATATTTTTATTATAGAGATATTTTTGATAATTAAATAAATACTTGGTAGTATTTTTCTTTGGCTTTGTAAATTCTCCAATGACAGATATAGTGTCTCCTAGTTTGAAAGTGGGTTTGCTTTCTTTAAAATAGTAATAAACAATGATTGTTTCTTTGTTTTTAACAGTTAATTTGAGATATGAATCATTTGATTGATATGAGGTTACTATTCCTGTAAAAGTTGTAGAATCATTAGAATAATTACTTTGTTTTGGGACTATTAGTCTAATACTTGAAATAATTAATACGAGTAATAATAGTAAATAGTAAGGATAATTATAGAGTAATATAGTCCTTAATTTTAGCAAGTACTGCTTCTCCGATACCTGATACTTTTAATAAATCTTCGATTGAAGTAAAGGCACCATTAGTCTCACGATACGAGATTATATCTTTGGCTTTGGACTCACCTATTCCTGGTAAAGTTTGAAGTTCTTCTAATGTTGCCGTATTAATAGATACTTTTGAAGATGTATTGGTAGATGTAGTAATACAGGCATCATTAACCAAAGAGTTTTCGTCTTTTTGAAGACAATTATTTTGAACTTGTTGTTCTAGTTCTTTGGTTTTGGCAAAATCTTTTACTTGATCATTACTATATATTATAATGACCATTTCATCTGTTACTTTTTTACTTAGATTAATTACTGTCGTATTAGCGTTTTCGGTTAAACCACCGGCCTTTTCAATAACATCAATTACTCTTGATGAGGGAGCAATTGAATAAATACCGGGATTTAATATTTCACCTTTGATATCTACTTTCAATAATTCTTCAGTTTTTTCTTCTGATGTAGATGGTTGTTCTACTGTTTCTTTCTTAGTTAATAATTTAACAGATGAGTTTTCAGTCTTTTTAGTTGGTTTGTAGTTTAGAATTATGAGAGTAGTTCCACCTAGTAAAAATATTAGTATAGCCAGTCCTATTATTATTTGTTTGCGATAACGATATTTAAATGTTATGTAAAATCACCTCCTACTTGTATTATTCGATAAAAAAAGAAAAGTTCCACACTTTTCTTATATTTTTACTTTTATTTTTGGTTCGATGATGACTTTTCCTTCTTCAGGTGGAGCCATTTCTCCATCAACTTCTACACCATAATTAATACTTTTGGTTAGAATATCTTCTAGATCAACGATGGACATTCCCTCTACTCTAGCACCGGCATTTTGAGAGTTGCCACCACCACCGATATGAGCCATAATTTTTCCAACATCGATTATCCCTTTGCTTCTAGCACTTACACCGATGACAGTTTCATCAACATATCCCATAACGATCGAGGCATCAACGCGATATTTCAACATACGATCTGCTGCTTTAGCAATCATTTCTTTACGATAAATCGTTCTTGGTTTATCTCGATTTAATGTAAAAGAGACGTTGTGAGAATCAACAAGGTTGTATTCATAGGCTTGAAATAAAGTTCCGTTAAAAATTAAATCGTTTATTACTCTATCAGTATTGAAATCGGCCAAGAACAATTCGTTAACGTAATCTGTATCAGCACCTTTATGCATTAACTTTCTAGCAATATCGTGAGTTCTTGGAGTAGTATTTTTCTTAAAACGACCAGTGTCTAAGATAATTCCGGCAAGTAAATAAGTATAAACATTAGGATCACAAGTTACTTTAGCATTTATTAGTAATTGACTAATTACTTCAGAAACCGATGAGACACTTTGGTCGATATATGTTGTAGCATTAGGAATAGTTTTTTCTCCTGTTTGATGATGATCAACAATAATTATCTCATTAAAGTCGTCTAACATATTTCCAACTGAAATTAAATCTGATTTATTGGTGTCAGTGACAATTAAAGTTGCTGCCGGATCTTTAACTAGTTTATATCCTTCTAGAGAAATTATATTGTGAGCAATAATGTTTGAGTCTTTGATCTTTTTTACTCCTGGTTCAAGAGATACTTCAGGATCATTTACAATTATATATGCTTCTTTTCCTAAATGTTTACATAAAGTATGAAGACCAATTGATGATGCGATAGAATCAAAATCCGGTTCATTATGGCCGACAATAAAGAACTGTTTGGAAGGCGATGTTGCAATCTTATCTTGGAGCTCTCTTAGATTTCTTATTTCTGTACTCACTAATATTTCCTCTTTTCTGTCGAAAGTAGGATTATCATATCATATAAAAAAGAAAAAGACAAATATTGTCTTTTGAAGATAGTGTAAAATTATTTGGGGCAAGACATAAAAAAAGAAAAACCTTTGTTATAA
>CAYXZZ010000075.1:0-4067 GCA_964470055.1 uncultured Mycoplasma sp. | reverse complement strand
AAATTGATTAAAAAAAATTGAAAGTAAAGCAAATATAGAAATATGAAGCGGTAAAATAAATGTGGACACAAAAAACGTGTTAACATTTATTTTTTTTATAATTCAATTAGAGAGGAAAATATTATGCCAGGAATTAGAAAATAACTCGATAGATATTGTTTAAAAGAGGAAAAAACGAATAATAAATCGTGTTAGTATTGACGGATTATCCTCGCACCAAGTAGCAAAATAAAAAAATTAATACTAAATTAAAATCTATAACAGAGAAAATAAAAAGTTATGATATGTTAGATAAAAAAATTGTTAATTATATTAGTACACTCGAAGAAAATATTGACATCATAAAAAATAATCAAGGCAATTTTAATGATGATGACTACTTAAAAATAGTTAATAATATTAGTGACTTTTATACTGACATTAATAAAAATAAATTTCTTGGTTACAGAAAAAGTAAAGAGACATTTACTTATACAATTAATGATATTAGAATTCTTAATTTACAAGCATATTTTTTAGGTTACGAACGAAATATTTTAGAAACTTAAGAGAAGTATACCGATAGTAAAAGTATAGAACTATATAAAAATCTTACTGCTGAGGCTTTTTTTAATAATGGAGAATTATCATAATCAATAGTCACTAAAACTTATTTTACTTATTAATACAATTTAGATAATTCTAATGAGTATGGAGAAAATTTATATGGTGTTGCGGTTGAAGATTTAGGATATATGGAGTCAAATTTAAAATATGATCTGATATATTTGACTGAAGTAGTCATGGAAGTTGGTGAGATTAGTGAATAGCTTTTTAAACATCTTAAGAGTTTGTATGTTAGGAAGTTTGATTGTTGTCAATTTATTGGCTAAAGTACATAGAATTGTTGCTCTTAGTTGGTGGCATATACTTTATTTGTTATTAATAATGATACTTCTTATTGTAACTATTAAAGATATTATTAATAAAAATAATATGTATAATTTATTGTCTATTGTTGTATTTCTTATTATGAATATAGTTTTGTTGAGAGCCATTTATGATTCACGCTTCATTTATAATGACACTAAACTTATGAATGAGTTGAACAATTATTCTTATGAACTTTTCAGACAAGTATTGCTTCAACAGGATGATATGTTTACTACATTTTATGTAAGTCAAAATATTGGTTGTTTTTTAATGATGATAAGTTTACTTTTATTTTATAGAATTCTAAATAAAGATTGTGATACTAAAAAATCGTAATAAAGTATAATTAATTATGTTATTTAATTTTACCATTAATGTGTTATAATCTTTTTAAGGAGATGAGCGTATATGAAATGTTGTTGTAATAATAATTATTATTTCGTATAGGCTTGTTATAAAACTTGGTAATTAAGAATTAACCTGCTATGTAATGGGCTTATTAGTCATTATGTAGGAGGTTTTTATGTTCAGAAAATTGGTTAATAGTATCCGATGTTGTTGCTGTTTAATATAATAAATAGAAGGAAGGAATAACATGGATATAAGTAAATTAATAGGTAATACACCTATGGTAAAAATTAAAGCGAGATACAAAGAAAAAATAATTAATGTTTATGGAAAATTAGAATTTTATAATTATACAGGGAGTATAAAAGATCGATTGGCCTATTATATATTAAACGAGGCACATAAAGATGGGAGTTTAAAAGATGGTATGCCAATTGTTGAGGCTACGAGTGGAAATACAGGAATATCTTTTGCGGCTTTAGGAGCGTATTATAATCATCCAGTTCATATATTTATGCCAGATTCTGCCAGTGAAGAAAGAATTAAGATAATGGAATTATATGGAGCGAAAGTGTATTTAGTTTCTAAAGAAGATGGTGGTTTTAGAGAAGCAATTCGTAGAGCCGATGAATTAGCATTAAAAATTAATGGTTTTAGACCAGATCAATTTAGTAATATTAAAAATGTAGAAGCACACTATAATACTACAGGTTTAGAAATAATAAATGAAGTCGAAAATATAGATGGTTTTGTGAGTGGAATTGGTACTGGAGGAACATTAATGGGAGTTGCGAAAAGAATTAAAGAAAAAAATAAGGAGGCAACTATTATTGCTCTTGAACCAAAACAATTGCCGATTATGACACAAGGTTTAATGGAAGGAAAACATAGAATTGAAGGTATTGGTGATGACTTTATACCGAGTATTGTCAATAAAGATTTGATAGATAAAATTGTGACAGTTGATGATGAAGATGCAATTAATATGGCGAGGATACTAGCAAAAAACTTTGGACTTGGAATTGGAATATCTAGTGGGGCTAATTTAGTTGCTGCAATTGCGAATTCTAAGGATATGGACAAGATAGTAACAGTATTTCCAGATGATTTAAAAAAATATTTATCAACAGATTTGGCTAAGGATATTAATGATGATGCAAATCTAATTTCAAATCAAATTAAGATTATTTCGGTTAATAATTTGTAAAAGAAAAAGATACTTAAATTTATGTCTACTCTAAGAGGGGCAGTTTAAATTAAAGTATCTTTTTGGTTAAAATAATTGATGAGAAAAGGCTGCATATTAGTAATGACATTCCAACGTATAAATATATATTGATAAGTGCATTTGTCGTACCATAGATTTCTAAAATTCCTCGAAGAATGCAATAAATTGTAAAGGTTGCAATGCTTGAATTATATAGATTGATTGAGATTCTATTTATTTTAGTATGTAACTTTCCTTTGTATATTAAAAATGAGACAACTCCACCAAAGATTAAAGGTATTAAAAAAGCATTCATCATAAATGAAGAATAGACATCGTGACTAAAGTGTTCATAAATTAGTCCAAATGTTAGGCAAAATGCGCTTATTAAAATATAACTAATGGTTTGTTTTTTGTAATAATTAATATCCAATGTAGACAATGTCACTTACACTCCTTTCCTTAATACTTTTTCCGTTAGTAGTAGGATTATTTATTACTTTGCCATTAAAGTACATTGTTGAAGAACCTCCACCATCAAGATTATAAGCAATATCGACATCAAGGCTTTTCATGAATTGAGCAAGTTCATATAGTGATAGTCCTTCACTTTCAGTGGTCCGACCATCTGAGACAACAAAGACATAATGTAAATTATCAATAATACCAATGGCAGTTCGAGGATTGCTAGCCATAGCCTTACCTACTTCGGTAGATTCAGTAACTTGAATTTGATTATGTTGAAGAAGACTTGGTCCAAAAGATAAAACATTGTATACACTTGACGAAAGTAAATCTTCTAGATTATATTGCTTTTCTGTAATTACTTCAAATGAACCATCTTCGTAAATTAGTAAATCTTCTTGATCCGTCGCTGCAGTATTTCGATAAATTATTCCATTTTTTAGAACATATCCTTTTTCTTGAACTCCATAATAATCTCCATTTATAGCAAGGATTGCATTATTATTAGCAGCAATAGTAGATGTTTTTTCAGTGACATTTTTCCCATAAGAATTTTTTGCGAAGGCTGTCTTTAGATACGCTGCATCAGTTAACTTTATATCAGCAACATATATCGTTGTGGAGTATTTTCGGTACTCATTAATCGTAATTGTAATATTTTCATCTGAATAAGTATCATCGGTTATAGTGATTTCTTCTTCAGATGGAGTTTCTTGCTCAATAATTGAGTCTTTTTTGGTAACAGTTTCATAACCTCTTTCAATGACAAATGTATCTAATAATACATATACTGAAAAAATAGTAATTGAAATAGAATAGAAAATTGCAAAGAAATATTTGTATTTTGTTTTTTGCATATAATTACTCCTCAGTAAATATTACTTTTTTTTGAAATAGCCAACTGATTAGTAGTAATAAACATTCGACTATTATTTTAGAGATAAATTTGTTGAAATGAAGTACAGTTACAAATAGACTTAATAACAGAGTATTCAAAAGAAGAATAGATACTGCTAGAAGAATGTATTCTAGGATTTGTCTATGACTTTTATCATTATTTTTAAATACTACTCTTTTGTTTAATCGAGTAGAAGCACAGATTACTCCATGCATCCCTCACAGAACCGAACGTGCA
>CAYXZZ010000074.1:0-4219 GCA_964470055.1 uncultured Mycoplasma sp. | reverse complement strand
AGTTCTTTATTGCATCTGGTTTCAAATAATTAACTATTCCTGCCAAACTCATTCCTTGGTGATGAGCAAAGAATGCTTTAACTACTCCTCTATTATCATAGTCATAAGCCTCATACATTCCATACTTTCCAACCATATCAAGTTCTTTAAATTTATTAATATTATCATAAACATCTTCTGGGAATAATTCCATCGCCATAAGCGATGCATATGGAGATAAAACAATTCTATTTTCTTTATCTTCTTTAGCCTTTAAATAAGGTGTTGAGAATGCTTTATACTTATAATTTAAGGAATTATCTAACTCATTATAAGCCGATTCACTAATACCCCAAGGTAACTTATGTGACACACTTTCGATATAATCCTTTTGACAGAAGTGTGCAAATTGATAACTTTCATCCATCAATGTATTTGGATAATTTTTCAGGAATAAAAGTGGCATATAATACTCAAACGAAGTACCAGACCAAGAAATTAATCCCTTTCGTCCCTTATATGTTGTTAAAGACTTATCCAAACAGAACCAATGTTTACTTGGTGCATCCCCTAAACAAATAGTTAAATAACTAGTTAAACGAGATTCACTTGCAAACTTATTATAGTTATAAATTGATTGTCTTCCTTCACTCTCATCGTATCCAATACTAAATACTTCTTTTTTAGTATATAACTTCTTAAAGTTAGTATTTTTAATCAACTTATCACAAACGTTAACTAATTCTGCCTCTTCTTGTTTTTCTAAAAACTCTCTTGCTACTATTAAACTCGCAACAAAGTTTCCAGAGTCAACTGTTGATACAAATCCCGGATGCATAACTTTCTTTGTCGGAATATCATACCAGTTATATAAATGACCATACCACTTATCTAAAGAATCAACGGTATTAATAATTTCTCTTAATAATCTAACAGCCTCATCCTTCTCAATAAATTCAAGTTCATATGCCCCAATAACACTAGTCATTGAAAAACCAATTGCTGTAGGTGATGCTCTCAAATCAAGTTTTTGTTCTCTATTTTCTTGATAATTGTCAGGAATTAAATAATGATATTCCTCTTTTAAATTGTCTTTAAAATACATCCATGTACTATGTGCAAGTTCACGAATATCTTCAATCTTTTTATCTTTTAATTCTACTCTATTATGATCAATATCTTGACTAACTCTATAAACTACAAATGGTGCTGATAAGAACACAACAGCTAAAATTAAAGCACTATAATTTCCAGTAAAAAATGTAATTAAAACTAAAGCAATTGCAGTTACTATATTAGGCATAAAATTTCTAATATATCCCTTTAAATCACCCTTAATCATCTTCTCCGCATCTTCTGCTGTTATCCAATTAAGTAAATTTTTATGACTTATAAGTAATCTATACATAGTTCTAAAGAATGCATCCATATAAAGTTTTGTATAATATGGTAATGTTGCAAATACTATATAAGATCTAAGAACTAAACTCTTACCCCCAAAGAATAAATGTTTATAATAAACCGTTGTCTTTTCTTTACCTTCTTTTTTTAATACTCCACGTAAGAAGAAAATAATAGGAATTGCAATTTCTAATAATACAAATCCAATCCAAAGAATTGGAGATACATTATCCAAAATAACAGCACACAATAAAATTATTAACAACATTGGATGTAAAAACATTCTCACAATATTATCAAATATTTTATATTTTCCTAATAAATTGATTGGATTCTTTTCTTTTTCTCCATTTTTGTTACGTACTTTATTACCTAACCAAGAAATAATTTGAACGTCTCCTCTAGCCCATCTATGTTGTCTAGAAGTATCAGTTAAAAATTTAGAAGGAAAATCATCAATAAATTCAATATCAGAAACATATCCACATCTTAAATAATTCCCCTCTAATAAGTCATGTGACAAAATCAAATTATCTGGGAAACGATTAGATAAAATTTTATCAAAGGCCTCTAAATCATAAATTCCTTTTCCAACGAAGCTACCTTCTCCAAATGAATCTTGATAAACATTTGGAACAACTGCACTATATGTATCAAATCCACCAATACCCGCAAATATTTGACTATATAAGCTCTTATTAGTTGCTTCAATATCTAAACTAACACGAGGTTGCATCAATCCATAACCTCTAATTACTTTTGTCTCTTTTTTATTAAATACCGGTTTATTCATTGGGTGTGCCATACATCCTACTAAATTTAAAGCCGTATTTAAAACAAGTCTCGTATCTGTATCTAAAGTAATAACGTACTTAATACCAAGTTTTTTATTTTGAAGCATATTTACATTAAAATATTTTTTACTAGTTTTTTCATCCATCTTTCCAAGTAAAACTTTATTAAATTGAATCAATGCCCCACGTTTTCTCTCATATCCTAAGAATTGATTTTCTTTTTCATTCCAATGTCTTTTACGATACATAAAAAAGAATAACTCTTTACCATATTTCTTATTTAACTTTTCAGCATACTCTCTACCATACTTAGAAATCCCCTCATCGTAAGGCATAACTTCTTCATTAGCACCCTTAATATCACCAAGTAAAGTAAAATATAAATTATCTGATTTATTAATAATATAGAATGTTTCTAAAACATCAAACATCTCTTTTATTTTAGTCTCATTCCCCACAATCGTTGGAATTGCTACCATCGTTTTAGCATCTTCTGGTATTCCCTTCTTAGTAAAATCTAACTTCGGCAATACTTGCGGTTTAACAAATCTTGTAAGTAAATAATTAACAATCTGTGAAAACAATTGACTTACTGGAATTAATAATATTAAAAATCCCAACCATCTAACACTAATAAAATATTTTGATAAGAAGAAACTCACAGCTACTGTCAACACACTAAGTAAAAGTATATATAATACTACATTAATTGTTTTATTTTGTCTCTTAAATAATTGAAAACCAATATGGTAGTCATCTCGATCAGTTTGTTCAAATAACTTTTCTAAACATTCAACCTCACTTACTCGCATCTTCTTTGTTAATTTTAATAACTGTTTACGATACAATGCTTTAGATTCAGGAGTCATTTTTGCATAAACTTCATCTTCTAAGAACATCTTTTCTGTTTTAGAGACTTTTTTGAATAAATCTTCATTATTAAATTCAAAGAATTCTTTTAAGTCACCAAATATATTAGAAATTAAAATATCATTTTCAACTTTTCTTTGATATTCATCATTAATTAATTCTTTTAAACTAATTTGTTTTTCTTCTAATAATTCATTTAATTCTTTAAATAATCTATTATTTTTTGCCCCTAATTCTTTTAATTGATTATTAAGTTCAAAAATATAATAACGATTTTTAGGAATTGAGATTCCATCTTTTAATAAAGAACCAAGTTCAATTTCTTTTTCTTCATGTTCACTTATTATTTTAGAAATAGTATCTTTATCTACAAGTTTGGATTTTTCCTCTTTGCACAAAGAGTTAAGTCTTTCTGTGTAAATAAATAATAATGCTTCTTTTATACTTTCTATTTCTTTATATGAAAAATAATGTTTCTTTTGTTTTTGATATAGTTTTAATGAATCACATAAAACTTCAAAACTAATATTATAATTATTTTCAAGTACAATACTTTTTATACAATTATAAATATTATCAATATCTTTTAAACGTTTAGAAACCTCCTTTTTATCATGAACAATATTACCTTTATGTTCGACTAATAAATAAAAATTATCAATCAACCATTCATTTGTAATACCAACATACTCTTTTTGTTTTGTTTTATCTACTAAATAATTATAGTAACTATTAATATTTTCAAAATTATCTAGAAATTTCTTTATTATTTTGGCCATGTTTCACACTCCTACACTAAGTATATCACATTTCAAATCTGGATACTACTAAATTCACATATCAAAAATTCGCACAAAAAAACCTTGCTTAAGCAAGGTAATTTTTATAATGGCGGAGTAGAAAGGATTTGAACCTTCGCGCCAGTTGCCCGACCTACACCCTTAGCAGGGGCGCCTCTTCAGCCTCTTGAGTACTACTCCATCTCTTGTGCGTTCGCATATACAATATTACATTATTAAAAAGAATATGTCAATAAATAAATTCAAAAAACATAATAAAGATAATTAACATAATAAAAAAAAAGCATTATATTTTTATATTAAATAAATATCATAATTACTATGTAAAAAAATAAAAACCGTTGATGTACAACAGTCTTAATATTTAAAATGGTG
>CAYXZZ010000073.1:0-4360 GCA_964470055.1 uncultured Mycoplasma sp. | reverse complement strand
AAATCAAGTCCAACTGCTAAATCTGCAATTGTATTATCTTCAGTTTCACCACTTCTATGAGAAATAATTGTTTTATACCCATTTGCCTTAGCCAATTCAATAGTTTCAATTGTCTCAGTAATAGTACCAATTTGATTAACCTTTAACAAAATTGCATTTCCCGCATGATTATCAATTCCCATCTGAAGACATTTCTTATTAGTAACGAATAAATCATCTCCTACTAATTGAACTCTATCTCCAAGTCTTTCAGTAATCCTTCTAAATCCTTCCCAATCATTTTCATCAACTGGATCTTCAATAGAAATAATTGGATAAGTATTAATTAACTCTTCATAGAAATTAATTAACTCATCTGTTGTTAGCTCTTTACCATCAACATGATATTTTCCATCTTCATAGAATTCTGATGCTGCAACATCAATCGCAATTTTAACGTCTTTTCCAGGCTCATAGCCGGCTTTTTTAATTGCTTCAACAATTAACTCAAAACCTTCCTTATTTGACCCTAAATTTGGCGCAAAACCGCCTTCATCACCAACTCCAGTAAAATATCCTTTACCATTTAATACTTTCTTTAATGAATGGAATACTTCTGCTCCTACTCTAACTCTTTCATGAATAGTATCTTGTTGTGGAATAATCATAAACTCTTGGAAATCAAGATTATTATCTGCATGAGCACCACCATTAATAATATTCATCATTGGATATGGTAAACTCCTTCCTTCACCAATATATTCATATAATTCTTTTCCTTCATTAATAGCACTAGCACGTAAAGCAGCCATACTAACTCCAAGAATTGCATTGGCACCAAGTTTAGATTTAGTTTCAGTACCATCTAATTCAATCATCGCATAATCAAGTGCCTTTTGATCAGCAGCATCCATACCAATAACTCTATCTCTAATTACAGTATTAACATTGTTAACAGCATTTAAAACACCTTTACCGCAGTAACGATCTCCACCATCACGCATTTCTAATGCTTCTCTTTCTCCAGTAGAAGCGCCACTTGGTACAGCAGCACGTCCTCTAACACCATTTTCTAAAACAACATCTACTTCAACTGTAGGATTACCTCTTGAATCTAAAATTTCTCTTCCTTTAACATCAACAATTTTCACAACTTTCTTCCTCCTTATTTAGAAATATCATTACTATCCATTAATTGAAATCTATATTCTTGTTCAACATCTGGATATTTTTCCTTATCAACCTTAGATATAAACATCTCATAAGGTCTAGCCCATATAGTTCCATTATGTTCATATATTACTAGTAACTCTTCTGTTTCAGTATGCTTAGCAACTTCAATAACAGTCATTATATCTCCCTTAAAATGTCTATAAACTTGTCCTTTAGTTACTTGCATTTTTAAGTTCCTCTACTTTCTTCTTAAACTCCGCTCCACGAACTTCACATTCTTTATATTGGTCCCACGAAGCAGACGCTGGGCTCAATAATATTATATCACCCTCATTACTTACTTCAAAACATTTATCAAATCCATCCGTCAAATGTTCGTAAATATAAGTTGGAATATTTAACCCTTCTCCAAGTTCTAAGACTCTTTCTCGACATTGTCCAATTCCAATAATTGCCTTAACATTTTCCATAAACGGAGTTAACTCATTAAAGTCTTGTCCTCTTTCTAAACCACCTAAAATAATAATAGTTGGCTTATCAAATGAAGCAAGTGCTATCTGAGTACACTTTATATTAGTTGCTTCTGTATCGTTATAGAATCTTCTTCCATCAACAGTATCCACATACTCTAGTCTATGTTCTACTCCTCTGAAATTACTAATTACATCCCGAATAACCTCATTAGAAACACCAAACTCTTTAACCAACATAATTGCCCCTATACAATTTTCTACATTATGCATTCCAGCGATAAAGATATCTTCCCTAGACATTACTTTTTCATCATAATAATAAATATCATTATCTTTTAAATATCCTCCATTAATTTCTTTCTTACTGGAAAAATATTTAACAGTAGATTTAATGTTTTTACATTCATCAAGCACATCTTCATTTTCAAGATTTAATATTGCCACATTATCACTCGTATGATTTTGAAATAATTTAGCCTTAACTCTCTTATAATTTTCATAACTCTTCAAAAAATCAATATGTGCTGGACTTAAATTAGTCATTAAGGCAACATCAGGATTAAATTCAGTTAAATTCTCAAGTTGTTGACACGATACTTCCATCACAATAATATCTCCACTTTTAACCTGATTTAAAATACTACATAATGGAAAACCAATATTTCCTGCTAAAAAAACTTTCTCTCCATACGCTTTCTTCATAATTTCATATGTCAAAGAAGTTGTCGTTGTCTTCCCATTAGTCCCTGTTATCGCAATAATTTTAACACCTTCAGGTAATAATCTATAAGCCATCTCAACTTCATTCATTACTTCTATTCCAAGTTCTCTTGCTTTTAATACATATTTATGATCAATTGGTACTCCTGGATTTTTAATTAAATAATCAAAACTTTCATCTAACAAATCATCTGGATGAGAACCAAATATTAATTGAACACCTAAATCACGTAATTCTTTAACTTGCGAAGCATCTAACTTTTCTTCTTCTTTTCCATCATTAAGAATCACCTCATTACCTCTTTCAATTAAAATTTTTGCTGCTTGATATCCACTTCTCGCTAGCCCCAATATAAATACTTTTTTATCTTTAAACATATATTCATCACCATTATCATTATACTACGAACTATACAAAATCTCCACTATAAATTAAGTTTCCATATTGAAAGAACTAGACACAAATGATATAATTAACAATATAGATAGAAAGGAGCAAACATCAATGAAAATTGTAACTTTATCCCCTGAACAATTTGATAGATTTGCCTCAAACCATCGTTATAGAAATTACTATCAAAGTTCAGCATATGGTAATGTAATGGTTAAATTTGGCTACAACATTCACTACCTTGGAATAGTAAGTGACCAAAACAAATTAATTGGCGCAACATTAATAATATATAAAGAAATATTTATGAGTAACAAAATAGCCTATGCTCCAAGAGGTATCTTATTCAATTACGAAAATGCTGATCAAGTAGAAGAAATGGTAAAAAAATTAAAACAATTACTTGGAAAACAAGGTTTTATGTTACTACGCATGGATCCATATATTCCAGAAACAATTAGAGACTCATTTGGCAATACCATTAATTTCAATAATCAAGCAAGTACAATAATAGAAAATCTTACAAATGCTGGCTTTTCATATAAAGGAAAAACTTTATTTTTTGAAACTGAAAAACCACGTTGGGAAGCCTTAGTTTTACTAAATCGTGATGATAGAGAAATATTTGCCAAGTTCGACAAACGCACTCGAAATAAAATAAGAAAAGCGACTGCTAATGGAATCCAAGTATATAGAGATAGTGAAAGAGATATAACTGCTTTATACAAATTTATAAAGAAAAAAACTCCAAATCCTCTATCATTTTATAAAGAAATGTGTAAAAATTTCAAACGAGATATAGAAGTATACTATGCTGTTTTAAATACCGAAACCTTTACTATTAATAGCCGTCGTATCCTAGAGCAAGAGCAAGAAAGAAATGATCAATTAAACGCTATTATTCAAGATATGACTTTAGATAGAAAAGAAAGAAATAATTATCTAAATCAAAAAATGGAATCGGACAAACTACTAAATCAATACAAAAACAACATTGTCTTAGCCACTGATCTTTTAAAGGAACATCCAGGAGGCTTAAAAGTAGCCGCTGCTATGGTAATAACATATGACAATGCTGCCTATGTATTTATAGATGGTGTTAATGAAGAATACAGTTCCCTTAATGCTAACTATTTACTAAAATGGTACATGATTCAAGATTACAATAATAGAGGATTTAAATATTTAAATTTAAATGCTATTGTTGGTGAATTCCAAGAAAAGAATAAATATAGCGGTTTAAATGAAATGAAACTTGGTTTTAACACAACGGTAACTGAATATCTAGGAGAATTTGATATTATATTAAATAACTTCTCATACAATTTATATAAAAGTTTTAATAAAGATAAGTAGCATTAATTACTTATCTTTTTTTACGCAAAAAAAGAACCACTCCAGAAAAGTGATTCTTTTAATTTGTTTAAATCATTATTCAACGATTTCAGTAACGTTACCAGCACCAACTGTACGTCCACCCTCACGAATAGAGAATTTAGTACCTTGTTCAAGTGCGATTGAGTGAATTAATTCAACTTCAATATCAACGTTATCTCCTGGCATTACCATTTCAGTTCCAGCAGGTAAGTTAATAACTCCAGTTACGTCTGTAGTTCTGAAATAG
>CAYXZZ010000072.1:0-4382 GCA_964470055.1 uncultured Mycoplasma sp. | reverse complement strand
AGTGTATTAGAAACTTTAGACAACTCAAAAATATATAGAACAGATCAAGATGGAAGTATTATGTTTAAGATTAAAAACAATAAATTAAAGATTGAAACATGTGCTCCATAGAAAGGAGAATGATAAAATGAATTAAGTAAAAGTATGTACAGAAAAACTATTTGAAGATATTAAACATATAGATGAAAACGGATGTGAATATTGGTTAGCGAGAGAATTAATGTTAGCGTTAGAATACAAAAGATGGGATAAATTTTGTAATGCTATAGAAAATGCTAAAACCGCTTGTGAAAAAAGTAATAATATAATAGAAGACCATTTTTTCCAAGTAGGAATAATGGTTGATATTGGCTCTAAAACCTCAAGAACTATTACAGATTTTGAGTTATCTAAATACGCTTGCTATTTAATAGTACAAAACGCAGATCCTAGAAAAGAAGTTGTTGCCTTAGGCCAAACTTATTTCGCGCTCCAAACTAGAAAACAAGAATTAACCGAAAAAGAATACAGTCAGTTCTCTGAAGATAAAAAAGATTTTATCAAAGAAATTTAACTAAAAAAGGAAATTATTCTTTAAATCCAGTTGCTAAAAAGTGTGGAGTTAAAAATTTTGAGAAATTTCATAATGTCGGATATAAAGGATTATATAACGGTTCAACAGCCAATGATATTGCCAAAAGAAAAAATCTAAGATATCGAGAAGATATTTTAGACAATATGAGAAGCGATGAGTTAATTGCAAATTTATTTAGAATTTATCAAACTGAACAAAAATTAAAAAATAAAAATATTACTTTTGAAAAAGCGGCTAATAATGTTCATTATGAGGTCGGTAGTAAAATAAGAAATACAATAAAAGAATTAGGTGGAACTATGCCAGAGGATCTGCCGACTCTAGAACAGAGTTTAAAAGAATTAGAATATGAAAATAAAAAGTTAAAAGATTAAATGTTATGAATATTTGATATAATATTTATGGAGTTGATAACAATGACTATAATTTATTTTATGAGACATTCCGAAGCATTAAAATTTAATAATATAAATAATGACGATGATTTACAAATTCAAAATGAAAAATGGCCTTTAACAATAAATGGAGAAACAATCGCCAAAGAAAAATCAAAAAAAGATGACTTTTCACATTTTGATGTTGTTTATTCTTCCAACTATGTTAGAGCAATCTCAACTGCTAAATATTTTACCAAAGATAGAGTAAATATTGATGAATCATTTGGTGAAAGAAAATTTGGAATAAATAATTGGGAAGAGTTGCCAAAGGATTTTGGAGAAAAACAATTTAAAAATTTTGATTATAAACTAAAAAATGGTGAATCATTAAATGAAGTTATAATTAGAGAAACAAATTCATTAAATAGAATATTAGTAGAACATAAAAATCAAACAATTCTTATAGTAGGACATTCAACGGCACTTGCTTCTTTATTTAGTAAATGGTGTGAAGTTAGTTATACTGGTCCCTATAAATTTAAAGAGAAAGAATTCTTTGATGGTAAATGGAATTATTGTGAAACATTCAAATTAACATTTGATGAGGATAATAAATTAGTAAACATTGAAAATATTAAATAGAAGATTATCCTACTAGACTTTCTATTTATATGCATAAAAATGTCGCAACATAAAAATGATTCGATAAAAAGAAAACTTCATTTCAATAATTACAATTACTTAAATACATTTCAAATATTATAGTAAAATAACCTCAGTTAAATAAAAATCTAACTAGACTTTTAAATATATATTAGATAAAATAAATGTAACGGTGGTGGTAGTATGCAAAACTTTAATGACTTAGTTACAAAAGCAGATCAAATATCTCTAGCGCATTCTTTTCAGGATGCCTGCAGTAATCCGGATTTTAAAGCCTATGTATATAATCTAAATATCCCAGAAGAAACACTTATGAAATATACATCTCGCTTAGAAGAATCATTCCAAGAATGTAAAAATTGTGCTGTTTGTAAAAGTTTAGAAACTTGTAAGAACAAAGTTAAAGGTTATTCTTACACACCAATTCATCAAGAAAAAACTATTAATTTTTCATATGTCATTTGTAAAAAACAACAAACAGAAGACTTGAAAAATGCTTATCAAAATAACCTAGAACTATTTGATATGCCTAAAGATATCAAAAAAGCAACATTTAAAGATATGTATAAAGATGATAAGGCTCGAGTTCCAATTGTTAAATACTTTAAAGAATTTATTGATAATTATGATTGTGAAGATAAACCAAAAGGTGTATATCTAACTGGCTCATTTGGTTCTGGAAAAACCTATTTAGTAGCCTCATTATTCAATGAAATGGCAAAAAAAGGAGTTAGAAGTGCCTTACTATACTATCCAGAATTTCTACGAAGCCTAAAGGCCTCATTTGAAACAAATTATGCCGAACAATTTAACTATATCAAAAAAGTGCCATTACTGTTATTTGATGATATTGGCGCTGAAAACTGTAGTAACTGGTCAAGAGATGAAGTTTTAGGACCAATTCTTCAATATCGTATGGAGAATCATCTACCAACCTTTTTTACATCAAATCTTACTCTTGAAGAATTGGAAAATTCTTTATCTATCACATCTTCTGGAGTAGATAAAGTTAAAGCCAGAAGAATAATCGAACGTATTAAGCAACTCACAACGCCACTAGAACTAATAAGTAAAAATAGGAGAAACTAAGCAAATCTCCTTTTTTTCTCGAAAATTTGACAAAGTCAAAAAAATCATTATAATAAATACCTACTTGAAGGAGTGATTATAATGACACCTGATGCTAAATACATCAGAAGGGGTAAAATTATATTGTCAATTTCCGTACTCATAATAGTTCTAGCGATCGGCCTTTTCGTCTACAAGAACACTGACTTAAAAGAAACCAATTATACTTTAACTTACGAGACCATTGACATCAAAACTATGGGAACGGCTAAAGTTGCAATAAAAAAAGTACAGAAAGATAATATATTTAGTGCGATAGTGTCAAATTCAGAAAAAAGCAGTACATTAAAAGAAATTGCCTTAGAAAGTAATACTGCTGAAGAAGAGTCTAATATAAAACAAGTAAAGGCCTCAACTAAACCAACATGGAGATTGCCAACAGAAAGAGGATATATAACTCAATATGCTCATTACAATCATATTGCGCTAGATATAACGAGTGCTAGAGGAACAAACGAAAGAATTTATCCTGTTGCCGACGGAGTAATTACATCTATATTTCATGATAGTTATGGTGCCAAGATTGTAACAGTTAATCACAATATAAATGGCAAGTATTATACATCACAATATGTTCACTTATCATGGTTTGCATCAGGAATTTACGTTGGACAAGAAGTTACAACCGATACAGTTCTAGGTGGCATGGGCGCAACCGGAATCGCAACCGGAATTCATCTTCATCTAACAGTTATGGATTGTAATCTCTATAGTGCAAATGATTTGAATTGTTCAACTCTAAACAATTTTTATAACTATGGAAGAACCAGAGTTTCCCAAGGATTCTATGGTCTAAATAGTTTAATGAATGTTCCATATAGTTGGTATTCTAGATAATAAAAAGTTGCAAAAAAATAAAATAAGTGATATATTTAATTCACATATGAATAAATACAGTGACAAAGGGCACGATAAATTATCTAAATTCTTTAAAGAGAGTCCGTGGTTGGTGGAAACGGATGAATATTTAATTTATTACTACCTTTCGAGTAGAATTATGCAAAGTAATTCCGGCAGAAGTCGTTAATTAATGAAGATAAACAAAGGATGGTACCGTGCATTCGCACTCCTGTACTGTCCTTTTTTTGTTGAGGAGGTGACCAATGAACATTCAAGTATTAAACCATGCATCAATAAAGTTAACCGGCGAAAAAATAATTTATTTTGATCCCTACCAGTTAAAAGAAGAAAAACACGATGCTGATATGATTTTTATCACTCACGACCATTACGATCATTATGAAGAAAAATCAATCGAAAAAGTGCTGAATGACCAAACAATATTAATAGTGCCAACAGTTCTAGAAAAACGTGCTCGCATACTAACTGACAATTTACTTATAGTAGAACCAAACAACACCTATACGCTAGATGGAATAACTATTGATACGGTTAATTCATACAATATAGATAAATCTTATCATCCCAAAGAAAGGAATTATCTAGGTTATAATCTAACCATTAATAATACTAAGTATTACATTATGGGTGATACCGATCGAACCTGTGAAACCAATAAAGTAAAAACAGATATCTGTTTTGTTCCCATTGGTGGCACCTACACAATGAATGTGGAAGAAGCAGCAACCTACATAAATGATTTAAAACCAACAAAAACAATTCCAATTCATTATGGGAGT
>CAYXZZ010000071.1:0-4500 GCA_964470055.1 uncultured Mycoplasma sp. | reverse complement strand
CAAGTGGTAAGGCAGTGCGCTCTGACCGCACCACTCGTTAGTTCGAATCTAACTGGGGCAGCCACAAAAATATGAAACCACCATGGTTTTATAAATATATTAAAATGTTTTAGAGCAATTTAATATATTATATAGATTATTAAATAGAGGTGTAATTATGGAGAAAAACGAAAGACTAGAACTAGCAGAATTATTGTTTCCCAATATAACTAAAACAAGAGATTATTATGAACAGTTATATCCCGAAAGAAATCTTCCAGAAACTGCTATGGTTACAAGATTTGGACCATCACCAACTGGATTTGTTCATATGGGAAGTTTATTTGGTTCATTTATTGATTCAATTTATGCAAGACAAAGTAATGGTGTCTTTTTCCTAAGAATTGAAGATACAGATCAAAAACGTTCTGTAGAAAATGGTGTAGAAGGGATTTTTTCTGACTTAAATAGTTTTGATATTATTCCAGATGAATCAACAATGGTTGGAGGAAAATATGGTCCTTACATTCAAAGTGAAAGAGCAGAAATCTATCAAACTTATGTTAAAGATATGACTGTTAATGGTTTAGCATATCCTTGTTTTATGAGTGAGGAAGAATTAGCCAACATCAGAGAAGAACAAGAAATTAATAAAGTTAGAACTGGTGTATATGGTATTTATGCTGCTGATAGAGATTTATCATTAGAAGAAATCAAAACAAAACTTGCTGCTGGCGAAGAATATGTGATTAGATTAAAATCTCCTGGAAATCCTAAAAACACAGTAGAATTAGAAGACTTAATTAAAGGAAAAATGAAATTTCCAGAAAGTGATGAAGACTTTGTCTTATTAAAAAAAGACGGTATTCCAACATATCATTTTGCCCATGCAATTGATGATCACTTAATGCATACAACACACGTAATTCGTGGAGATGAATGGGTTTCATCAGTACCAAAACATATTCAATTATTTAATGTCTTAGGATTCAAGCTACCCGCTTTCTGTCATCACGCTCCAATTACAAAAAAGGATGAAGAAACAGGAACAATCCGTAAATTAAGTAAGCGAAAAGATCCAGAAGCAGCCGTTTCATACTATGATGAAGTAGGAATTCCAATTGATGCTGTAAAATTATATCTCGCAACAATTCTAAATTCCAATTTCGAAGAATGGTACTTAGAAAATACAGACAAATCATATAAAGACTTTACATTCACATTTGATAAAATGGCAGTCGGTGGGACATCATTCGACTTAGAAAAATTAACTAATATTTCAAAAACTTACTTTTCCCGCAAAAGTGGTGCAGAAGTATATCAAGAAACTCTTAACTGGGCTAAAAAACATGATCCAGAGTATGCAGTAATCTTAGAAGAAAATAAAGATGATATGATCAAATTCTTAAGTATTGAAAAAGACGGCGATCGTCCAAGAAAAGACATTGCCAAATACAGCGATGTTAAAGAAGAATTCTCATATGCAATTGATTCTATCTTTGAAAAAGAAAATTACTCTAAATTTGATAGTGATAAAAAATATGATATTGAATTAGTAAGGAATTATTTAAATGTCCTAGATTTAACCGTTACAAATGAAGAATGGTTCCAAAAAGTAAAAGATTTCGCAACTGCCAATGGTTATGCCGCAAGTCCAAAAGATTACAAGAAAAATCCTGAAGACTATAAAGGTCATGTTGGAGATGTCTGTGAAGCAATTCGTGTTATGGTAACCGGAAGAACCAAGTCTCCAGATTTATTCTCAATTATGAAAGTTTTAGGTAAAGATAAAATAAGTAGTAGAATAGAGATGTTTGCCAACTATCAAGGCAAATAATTTTAAGTAAAAATAATAAGATTTTCTTTAATAGAAAGTCTTTTTTTGTTATAATAATTACTAGTGGTGAAGTAAAATGAAACGTAGTGAAGTAGATAGAACAAAATTAAGTCCAATGATGCAACAATATATGGAAATAAAAGATAACTATGAAGATAGCATTATCTTTTTTAGACTTGGAGATTTTTATGAAATGTTCTTTGATGATGCTATTATTGCATCTCGTATCTTAGAATTAACTTTAACCGGAAAACAAGCCGGTTTAGATGAACGTGTCCCAATGTGTGGTATTCCACATCATGCATATTCTTCCTATGCCGATACTTTAATCGAAAAAGGTTATAAAGTAGCAATATGCGAGCAACTAGAAGATCCAAAAGAAACAAAAGGCATGGTTAAACGTGATGTTGTCCAAGTAATTACAAAAGGTACCAGAATAGATGCTAATATTGATTCTAAAAACAATAATTTTATTGCCAATATTTATGATTTCTCATACTGCTATGGTATTAGTTATATTGATATTTCAACTGGTGAAGTATATGTCACTTTAATTGAAGGAGAAATCAATCGAGCAATCAAAGAAATAACTCGAAATGGTTTTAAAGAAGTAATCGTAAATGATCCAATCGATCGTGAAATAGTCGAACGTCTACGTACAGGTCACGAAATATTAGTCACAATCACAAAAGAAGAATTAGAAGATAAAAATTACGAATATATTTATAAGGATTTAGAGGATGTTCGTCTTGTAAATACATTAAAACATTTACTTCACTATATTATCGACACTAAAAAAGGTGATATGCATCATCTTCAACGAGCAGTAGTTATTAAATCAAGTGAATTTTTAGAGTTTGATGTCAATACCAAAAAAAATCTTGAATTAGTTGAAACACTTCGCAATAGAGAACGTCAATATTCATTATTATGGCTATTAGACAAAAATAAAACCGCCATGGGCTCAAGATATCTAAAACATAATATTGAAAACCCATTAACATCAAAAGATGAAATAGAAAGGCGTTATGACTTAGTTTCTAAATTATCAACCGAATTCATTTTAAGAGATGATTTAATTAAAGAATTATCAGAAGTCTACGACTTAGAACGTTTATGTGGAAGAATTACTTATGGAAATCTAAATGCCAAAGACTTATTACAATTAAAAGGCTCTCTAAAAGCCTTACCACGTATCAAAGAAATATTAAGTGAATTAAAATATGATAAAAAAATTGAAACATTCGATGACTTATATTCGTTATTAGAAAGAACAATTAATGAAGAAGCACCATTTACTTTACACGAAGGTCGCTTAATCAAACCAGGCTATAATAAAGAGCTAGATGAGCTAAAATCAATTTCATCCGGTTCCAAAGATTTTATTCTAGAGTTGGAACAACAAGAACGTGAGAAAACTGGAATTAAAAATCTAAAAGTTGGTTTCAATAAAGTTTTTGGATACTATATCGAAGTCTCAAAAGGACAATGTTCCTTAGTCAAAGACGAATTTGGGTATGACCGTAAACAAACTTTAGCCAACTGTGAACGTTTTACAACCCCATTATTAAAAGAAAAAGAAAACATTATTTTAGGAGCCGAAGAAAAAATAATTTCCTTAGAATACAAATTATTTATGGATATCAGAGAAGTAGTAAAGCGCTATATTAACGGTCTTCAAAAACTAGCCAAAATCATCAGCGAAGTAGATATGTTACAATCTTTTTCAATTGTTTCTGACACATATAAATTTACCCGTCCAACATTAACTGAAGAAAGAATTATAAAAATGATTGACTGTCGTCATCCTGTTGTAGAACAAGTCATGAAAGATAAATATATTCCAAACGACATAGTCATGGATAAAACAACAGATATATTACTGATTACTGGTCCTAATATGGCCGGTAAATCTACCTATATGCGTCAATGTGCCATTACTGTTATTATGGCTCAAATAGGTTGTTTTGTACCTTGTAAATCATGTACAATGCCAATTTTTGATAAAATTTTTACACGAATTGGTGCCAGCGATGATTTAGTAAGTGGTGAGTCTACTTTTATGGTTGAAATGAAAGAAGCAAATTACGCAATTAGTGAAGCAACAGAAAATAGTTTAATTTTATTTGATGAATTAGGAAGAGGAACCGCAACATATGATGGAATGAGTCTTGCTCAAGCAATTCTTGAATATATTCATGACAAAATCAAGGCCAAAACAATGTTTTCAACACACTATCATGAACTAACAGTTCTAGAAAAAGACCTAAAACATCTTAAAAATGTACACGTTTCCGCAATTGAAGAAAACGGTAAAGTAACTTTCTTACACAAAGTAAAAGTAGGAGCAGTTGATAAGAGTTATGGTATTCATGTTGCCTCTCTTGCTAAACTACCACAGTCTCTAATCGATCGTGCCAATGATGTTCTAAGTGTATATGAAAAGAAAAATATCAAAAAAGAGACCTTTACCCAAACTTCTCTTTTTGAACTTACAGAGTCAGAATCTGAACCTAAAGTAAATGAAACAGAAGAAAAAATAAAAAATATAAATCCATTGGAAATGACCCCTATGGAAGCCTTAAGTTTCTTATATGACTTAAATAAATCTGTCAAAGATAAAAAGTAATATAAATAGAAAAAGTAAGTGTCCGGTTAGGACATAAAAAAAGACACATAGAATT
>CAYXZZ010000070.1:0-4942 GCA_964470055.1 uncultured Mycoplasma sp. | reverse complement strand
GGCAGGAAGCGGGAACTCAAGTTATAGTACATCTTCGTATCTATATACGGGGCAGAATTGGTGGTCTTTGTCGCCGTATTACTTCTATAATACTAGTGCGCGCGAGTTCTACTTGAAGTCGTCTGGTTACTTGAGCTACAACAACGTGGGCAGCACGTACGGCGTTCGTCCATCGGTTTCACTTGCACCCGGAACAAATGTCATAGGCGGAGATGGAAGTACATCTAAACCGTATGTGATTGGTTAATTTATAGTTATAAAGGTCATTAATAATTCTTAATGGCTTTTTAATTGTCATAAATTTAGAAGTGTGATAATATGTATGTAATGTCGTTATATATGAAGGAGACAATTGATATGAATGCGGAAATATTAAGAGGATTTACAGATGCAATTATATTGAATGTATTATTAGAAGGTGATTCTTATGGTTATATGGTGTCTAGAAGAATTATTGAGAAGACTGATAATGCGATGGATATAAAGAATGCAACTATTTATTTGGCATTTAAAAGAATGGAAAAAGATGGGTTGATTACTTCTTATTGGAATGATAATCCGGATGTTGCTAGAAGAAGATATTATAAAATAACTGAGCAGGGGAAGAAATATTTAAAAGAGAAGAAGTCTGAATGGAAAAATAATAAGGGTATTTTGGATAAGTTATTGCTAGGAGAGAAATAATATGAAGGAAAAGTTTGAAAAATATTTAAATAAAAAGTTTAGAAAACTTGGGAAGACTCCTGAAGTTTTGGAATTAAAAGAGGAAATTGTTAATGATTTACTTGAAAAAAGTGAAGAGGTAAAAGAAGTTTGTAAAGATGAAGAAGAAAACTATGAAATGTGTATTAATAGTTTAGGTGATTTATATGGACTAATTAGGGAGATAAAGAAAGATAATAATAAATTATCTAAGAAGATAGATTTACCTAAGTATAAATTGGGTGAAGAATTAATGAATTCTATTTCTCATGGTTTTGGAGCATTACTTTCTATAGCGGGATTAGTATTATGTATTATTAAGGCTAGTACGGGACTTGAATTATTATCAGCACTTTTTTATGGTATTTCATCAATTATTTTATATTTAATGTCTTGTTTATATCATTCTCTTGCTCCTAATAATGCGAAGAGAATATTTAGAATAATTGATCATTGTTCAATATATTTACTTATTGCGGGGACATATACTCCATTTTGTTTATGTGTTTTGCCTCTTAATATTGGTTGGTGGGTATTTGGATTTGTTTGGGTTTGTGCCATAATTGGAATTGTATTAAATGCTTTGGATATGAAAAGATTTAAGAAGATATCTATGTTTTTATATTTAATGATGGGTTGGTGTATTATTTTTACATTTAAGTCATTATGGACGAATATGAATCATTTTGGAATACTTTTATTATTACTTGGAGGAGTTATTTATACGTTAGGAGCGGTACTTTACGGAGTAGGAAAGAAGAAACAATATATGCATTCGATGTTTCATTTCTTCTGTGTCCTTGCGAGTTTGTGTTTCTTCTTTGCAGTATATTTTTATGCGTTATAAGATTAAGTACACGTTATGAAGTGTGCTTTTTTTGTTTATTGTTATAGTTTCGATTTTATTCACGGTTTTGATTGTGATTATGAATAACTTAGTAATTAGGATGTAGGAGTATAATCAAACTGAAAAAAAGTTGGAATTGTTAAAGCAGAAAAAACAGTTACAATTAGAGTATTATAAATTAATGAAGGTTGAGGAAGAGGAAATTAGAAAGATTAATCATGGTATTAAGAATAATTTACAAATGGTATATATTTTGAATAATGAAAAGAAGAAAGAAGAATTAGTGGAAAAGATTAGTGATAATTTGAAGAAGTATGAATTAGTTTCAAAGAATGATATCTTAAATATTATTTTAAATACTAAGATTAATATTGCGAGAAATAAAGATATTGATGTAGAGATTAGTTTAAAGAAAAATTTGGATATGTCTAATTTATTTAGTAATATACTTGATAATGCGATAGAAAATAGTATTAAATCTAAAGATAAAAAGCTTAAGTTAAGTGTTTATAAAAAACTTGATTATATTGTAATTCAATGTAGTAATAGTTATGATTGGATGATTTTAGAGGAAGATATGAGGCTTGTTTCTAGAAAAAGATTTGAAGGTCATGGGTATGGACTTAGAATAATTGATGATATAGTTAAGAAGTATAATGGAGAACAAAGTATTGATTATAATGACAATACTTTTACAATTAATTTGTTGATTAAGGAAGTGGATTACTAATCTGCTTTTTTTGACAGAAAATATGTATCTTATTACAAGTTGGTTGTATTTTGAATTCCTTTGGTATATCTTCTTTTTAGAGAGGTGGAAGTATTATGAAATGTAATAGTAATGGACATAGTCATAAAGATACAGTTGCGACTTGTGAAGTATGTAAAAGAGGAATTTGTAAGGAATGGGCTGATTTAGTTGAACAAGCATCTAGTCAAAAGGACTCTGTTTGTCCTATGCGCTATAACGAGTTTATGTACAAACAACTTACATATTTTCAAGGACAGGAGAAGTAGACCTTGATTTTCTTAATTTATATTTGGATTTTTGCCTACGCCAATTTTAATGATTAAGAATTTACTTAGTTGGTTAAATGCTAGAAAACAAGTTAAGTTACTTTATTACTGATCAAGAATTAAATGAAGTATTACAAAATATTGCATAAATAATTATTAGGTTCTAGATATCTAGGATTTTTTTTTGTGGCTTTTTTTGGTATGTGGTATACTAATGGTAGGTGAAAGTATGGTAAGGATTGATGATGGTTATAAAAGAAATACAATTTTATATAAAATGTTTAGGCCTTTACTATTAGTAGTTGCGAAAATTATTTTTAATCCTAAGATTATTGGTAAAGAAAATATTCCTAGAAGTGAGGGATGTGTAATTGCGTGTAACCATGTTCATGCGATTGATCCAGCGATGTTGATTTATAGTAGTAGACGAATTATTCATTTTATTGCGAAGAAGGAACTTTTTGAAGGTAAAATGAAGTGGTTTTATTTATCATTTGGAACTATTCCGGTTGATAGAGATAAGAAGAATCCTATGGCGATGAAAGTTGCTGAAGAGTTTTTGGAAAATGATGAAGTAATTGGAATTTTTCCTGAGGGAACTAGAAATAAAGAAAGAGGTACGTTGTTACCACTTAAGTTTGGGGTAGTGAAGATGGCAAGTGTTACTGGTAAAAAGATTATTCCTTGTGCAATTACTGGAGAATATAAAGTTTTTAGAAGTACTTTAAGAGTTCGGTATGGTGAAGCGATTGATATTAGTGGGATGGAACTTGAAGATGCTAATAATTTATTAAGAGAGAAAATTTTACTATTGATGGAGGAAGAGTAATGAAACATGTATTTATTGTTAATCCTGTTTCAGGAGCAGGTAGTGGGGAAAAGATTGGTAAGAAGATAGAAGAGGTTGCGCCAACACTTGGAATCGATTATGAAATTCATTATACGACGAGAGGACATGAGGCAACTGAGATCGTTAAGAGGTATAAAAAAGAAGAAGGAATTATTTATAGTGTTGGTGGAGATGGTACTTTGAATGAAGTGCTTAATGGAATTGTTGGGAGTAAAAATATGCTGGCGATAATTCCTGCTGGTAGTGGAAATGATTACTATAGAAGTATTAAGGATAGGGAAGAGTTGAGTTTTCCGGTTGATGTTGGAAAGGTTAATGATTTATATTTTTTAAATTGTTGCTCTTTTGGAATTGATGCAGAGATTGGATATAATGCAGGACTTATGAAGGAAAAACATGTTCCACGTAGTCAGATTTATAATGCTAGTATTTTGTATACTTTTGTAAAATTTAAATTTAAAGAGGTTGAGTTTGTTCTTAATGGGGCTAAAAAAACAGGAGATTATACAATTGTTACTATTATGAATGGTAAGGCTTATGGTGGTGGTTGGGAAATGGCGCCTAATGCTGATGTAAGTGATGGAATGTTTGATATTTATTTTGTAGATAAGGTTAGTAAAGCAAGTATTCCGGGACTTTTATTAAAAGTTATGAAAGGAACACATGAGAAAAGTCCACATGTTCATCATCGACTTGCGGATAAAATTAAATTTAAGACTACGGAGAAGGTTATTGTTGGTGCGGATGGAGAAACTTTATATGATGATGAATTTGAAGTTAAATTATTAAAACATGAAGTTACCATTTATAATGATAAGGATTTAATTAGTAAATTTTTGGATTAGGAAAAATTCGACAAGTTTTAAAAATCTTTATTGACAATATAGTGATGTATGTTATAATGATAGTGTTAGTATATAGCATATTCGACCTATAATGATCAATGCAATGTTAACGGAATGAATATTATAATAATTGGCTGTTTACAAATCTGATAGCTGTTATGGTGACTTGGTATGGCTGTTGTTTCTATCTTGGAAGATGACTATATTATGCTGTTGTAATGCTTTGTTGAGATTTAAAAAACGACCGGTCTTGGCTGTTATGTGACTGTAGCGTAGCTGCTTTGATGACTTTCATTGGCTGTTTGAAACCTAATGGGCATAAATGACTAATGTTAGCTGTTGGTGTGACTATGTATGGCTGTATGATGACCAGGGGGACCATTATTAATAGTTGAAAAAAGTTAAGGCGAAACAATTATTTGGAAGAATAATATCTTGTCGGCTATGTACTAGAGGTTACAGTAGAGATGGAAAAACTTCTCTTTGATAAGTGGCTAATCACTAATGACATTTTGATTAGCCTCCAAGAAACCAGGATATTTTGAAATTTATCAGGTTTTGAAATATTGACAAAAGAATTTTGAAAGTTAAAAATTCTTTTTGAGATAATCGGGTCATTACGATTATCTTTTTTTGTTTATAAGGAATTTTCTCTTTATAAAGAACATAAAAGGAGTGGAC
>CAYXZZ010000069.1:0-6024 GCA_964470055.1 uncultured Mycoplasma sp. | reverse complement strand
CTGTCATATCATTACTCTCATAGAACTTAATTAACTTTTCATAGAATGTTTGTTGCCACAATAATAATTGCTATGCAGACATTGCATTATTATATAGAAAGCCTGTTAAGTATAGAACCTAACAGAAATTTAGTTAAAATTTTTAGTGACTGCTTTTTATTTCATTTCCACATATCGGATTTTACTTTTTTATTTTTGTATTATACTCTTTACACTTTTCTTCTAACAGTGGGAAATTGCAACATCTATCTTTTACGCATTTTGGAAGTTTATTTGCTTTATATATACTATATAGTAATTTTGATTTTTATTAACATCTTTTTTATTTGTTGTTAGAGGTTTTGTCTAAGTCAAATTCAATATAGTTATTATTCGTAACCGGAACCATATTATTAAAATTGATTACTCCAAAATCTCCGTTTGCTATCTTAATTTTTTATAAAATAAAAGATTAGAGGTTGCTCTCTAATCTTACTTTTTTAGCCGCCACTTTGGGTTGTCTTCACCTGCTTTTTTATTACTATGTTATAGCATTATTATATGTGGCTATGCTGTATCATATTTTCTTTAAGTCTATACAAATTGTTAATTATCTTCTTCCATTAGGTCCTGTTTGTCCACCAGATTGTCCTCCACCACGGGTATTACCTATTGAAGTTGTAATATTTGAGATAGTAAATGTTGTATATGCCGAACCATTTACTTTAATGGTGTATATGTCCCCTTTTTGGAATTTCGAAGATGAGGCAACTAAAGAATTATATGATTTATCTGATTGGTAAGAAATTATTGTATTTCCAGAAGAATCAGTTATGGTGATTGTATCGCTACTACTATATGTTGAGGCAAAGACAATAGCCACATTGTATTGTGTTGAGGTTGAACTGATGCTTTGCATCATACCACTTGATCCTCCTGCTATAAGTGTTCCACCATTAACATTGAAATATCGATCGTAATCTAAAGCACCATTTCCACTATTAGTTGGTCCATCTACTTTAGTTGTTCCACCATTGACATATGCCGAACCATTTACATCAATTCCATCCCCTGTTGCATTTACATATATTGTTCCATTATTGATTGTTAGAACGTTGTCTTCACTTGATGAGTAGTTGTTTGCTCCTGGTCTATTAGTTGCGGACGAATCATTTCCACCAGCAACATTTATTCCATCATCAGAAGCAGTTACACTGATATTTCCATCATTAATAGTTATTTTTGCCGCTTCTAGACCTTCATAACTTTTAGTTATTTTTATTGTTCCTGAATCAATTATTAATTCTTTATCAGCATGAATACCATCATCACCAGAAGTTATGTTTATAGTACCATTTTTTATACCTACATAACTATTACAATGAATAGCATCATCTGAAGTATTAAATTTAAAGGTTCCATTTTCAATGACAAGGTTATTTCCGGCTTTTAGTCCTTTCGCACTATCTGTTGTTGAAGATGATGATGAACCCCATCTTCCCCAATCATCATTGGTACTAGCATTTGAACTTCCTCCACCGGTTTTTATAGTGAATGTTCCATTTTTGATAGATAATTTTGTTTGGGCTTGAATAGCATCTAATTCAGAAGTAATATTAAATGTTCCATTTTCAATTAAAACATAACCTTTTTCTGTATCTGTATCATTAGTAGACTTAATTGCATCACCTGTTGAAGTGATGGTAAAGGTTCCATTTTGAATATAAACTGAATCTTTTCCTCTGATACCATCATCTTTTGAGTTAATGATGTAAGTTCCAGAAACAATTTTTAAATCATCTTTTCCTACGATAGCATCTTCATTATTAGAAACTACTTCTAGTGTTCCTGTTCCTTGAAATGTTATATCATCGTGACTAAATATGGTTCCTATTACATCAGTATCATATCCAGTATAAGTTGCAGAATCTTCTAGATAGTTTTTACTACCATCTTTTGTTTCAATAATAACATCTTCTGCTTCTTCTACATAAATTGCAGGTCCTGATTCATTTGTAATAGTTACATTATCTAAAACAAGCTTTACATTAGATGAGGTATTTATTTTTATTAAACCATTGGATATAGTTCCTGTTAAATTATATACTCCTCCTTCGGTAATTGTAATACTTTTAGTTAGAGTATATGATTCTTCTTGATATGCTGACCAATCAATTTTTTCATCATCGTCATCAGTATTAATATTTATATCAATATTATCAGTTGTTTTCTTTGATGATTGATCAATTGTTGTTTTATTTAAACTTGTTACTACAAAAATTCCTAGGGCGACAATAATTATTACTACTCCAATTAATAATAATTTTTTATTATTTTTCATAGTATCAATCCTTTCTAAATATCTGAACCTTTAATATCATGGCTTAACATTACTTTTAGATTACCATTTCTTACTCTAATATCATCAATAAATTCTTTTTCATTGACATTTTTTTGAAGAGAAATTCGATAAGTTAAGTCAAATAAACTTCCCATATTGGTTGTTTTAACATTTTCTAAGCGATATTCTTTTGTGTATTTTGAAAATATTTCATCAAACATTGTTGTATAATCCATATTTTCTGGAACTGTTATTTTTAATATTTTTTCTTCTTTATTTAAGGCCAGTACATTTACTTTACTAAATAATATAATGGCTAAAGAAACTACAATTGTGATAATTACTGCAAAAACTGCATGTCCCATTCCTGTTGCTAAACCTATTGTCATAGCAAAGATAACGCTTAGTATTTCTTTAGATGTACCTGGTATACTTCTGAATCTAACTAAACTGAATGCCCCTACTATGGCAACTGATGTTCCTAAGTTTCCATTTACCATAATCATAATTGTTTGAACTAATGTTGGTAAAACTGCTAAAGTTATTAAGAAATCCTTACTATATCTTGATGTTTTCTTATGTGTATGGGCGATAATAAATCCTAAAACTAATGACACTAATGTACAAATTAAAATAGATGATAATTCTATATTACTGCTTGTATTTGAAAATAAACTTTTTAACATAAATCTTCCTCCTTATCTTTAATATATACGTTTCCAATTTTTGAAAATGACCTAGCGTATATTTTTAATTCTGATAAATTTTGTACTAACCAAAGTGGTATAGCACCTAATGTTTTAATTTCCATTATATACATTTTTTCTTCAAAATAGTTTTGACCTTTATCTCCATATTCTAATGTTAAATGATCTTTTCTACTTCGAAGATTTGTATCTACTGTTATTCTTAGTTGTGCATCATCTTTTCCTATGAAACTTTTTCGATCATAGGCAACAAAATATGCTGGTTTTAAATCATATAGTTTAAATAAATAATCTATTTCTTTCATAATTTGTTCATTTTGAGAGTATTTTTTAGTTTTTTGATATTTTTTAAAATCATTTAGTTTTAATTTTATTCTTCGCTTTCCTACCATACTTTTATACTTAGATTTTATTTCTAAGAAAACATCATCGTTAAGAGTTGGAATTCCATAACTTCTTAATCTAACTTTATGTTTATAAATTGGCTTTTCTATTGAGTTAATTAATAAGTCGTTATTATCATTATCAAAATAGATGTTGCAGATGGTTGAAGCATAATATTTATCATGTAGTAAATTTTTTTCTATTCTTTTAAATAGTTCATGATACTCTTCTTCAGTTAAGAGGAATTTTTTCTCTACCCTTTTGAAGATATTTTCATACATTATTTCACATCCTTTAGTAGTTCCATTAATAAATACGTTATCACTATACATGATAATTATGATAATTTGATGAAATATTTTTGTTTTTTTAAAAAAATTTGGTGCTTGTAGTTAAATTTTATCTTTAAATGATTTTTTTAAATTTACAAAATTAGTTTCTTTGTCGTGGCCAAAGAAGATTATTTCTGGTTTTAAATCTAGTATTTTTAGGGCTGAAGTTTTTGCTTTAGCAGTATTTTGATTTTGATAAGCGGCTGTTACTTTTCCTCTATTAACTAAGGCATCACCTACAAAGAGATAGTTTTTATAGGAGATACCTATTGAGCCATTAGTATGTCCAGATAAGTCATGTATTTTTAGTTTTATTCCGTATTTACTTATTAGTTGATTATCTTCTAAGGGAATATCTACTAGGAAATCTTGGGCATGAAAATGCTGCATGCCCCAATTCATAAGTTTTGTCCAGCCAGAGAAGATTTGTTTTATTGGCTGAGATTTAATTTTTGTATTATCGATATTTTCAAGATCTTTTTTACTCATGGCAATTTCACAGTTATATAATTCCTTAATATAGGCTGCATTCCAAATATGATCGACGTGGGCATGGGTTAATATTATTAATTTAACATTAAAATTATCTAACCACTTTTTTACTTGTCTTTTCATGCAGATAAAACCTGTATCAATTAAGATATCTCCTTTTTTACCTTGGATTAAATACAGGTTAAAATAACCTATTTTTTTAATATGAATATTATTAATGGTTCTTTCCATAGTATCACCCCAATGTTAACTATTATAACACGTCAAAAAAAAATATCAATTTCTTGATATTTTTTAAGCAAGTGCTTTATAGATGAAATCTATGATAAATAAGATTGTGAAGATATAGATTATTGGGGAGATTTCTTTTCCTTTTTTATTTACTAGATTGACGATTACATATAAGATGAAACCAAATTGGATTCCTGTTGTTATGGAATATGATAATGGCATCATGATAATAATGAAAAATGCTGGTATTGCGACAAGAATATCTTTCCAATCTATTTTTACGATGTTTTCAATCATTGATAAGCCAACGAATATTAATATGGGAGCGATTGCGGATAATGGAACACATGATACTAGTGGTGCTAAAAATAATGATAAGCCAAAGCATAAGGCTGCAGATACAGCAGTTAAACCTGTTCTTCCTCCGGCTTCTATTCCGACACTACTTTCAACATAAGTTGTTACATTACTTGTTCCAAGAAGTGAACCAATGATGGTGGTTGATGAATCACAGATTAAGGCTCTTTCTAAGTTTTTAGGCAGATTTCCTTCTTGATCGAGTTTAAATATCCCTGATTTTTTACCAGTTCCAATAAAGGTTCCTATTGTATCAAAAAGATCGGAAATTACTAGTGTAAAAATAGTCATAAAGACAACAATGATACCGGCTTTAGCAGTAAATAAGCCAGTAAAGTCTAATTGAAATAGGGTTGGTTTTATTGATGGGATAACAGAATAGTTAGAAAAGTTTGGTAGTTCTGTTACACCTAGAAATAAGCCGATTATTGTGGTTAAAATAATTGAGATTAGATAAGAGTTTTTTACTTTTTTTGAAACTAGGATTGCTGTTATGATTATTCCAATTATGGCTAAAATAACTTCCTTAGTATTGAAGGTTGCTAGTTGGGGAACAACATCTTGAGCACTAGCAATTCCATTGGTGATGGCAGAAATAGAAAACTCTATTAGTCCGGCACTTTTAATACCTATATATGTGATGAATAGTCCAATACCAACAGTGATTGCTTCTTGCATAAATGAAGGTATTGCTTTGATAACTTTTTTTCTAACACTGGTTAGTGTTATTAAGACATTAATTACTCCACAGATAAAGACCATGGCAAGGGCTTGTTGCCAAGTAAAGCCCATGGTACCACAAATTGTATATGTAAAAAGAGCATTTAGTCCAAGTCCTGCACTTTGAACGTAAGGTACATTAGCCACTACTCCTAAGATAAATGTTCCAATCATTGAAGCAAGAATTGTTGCGACGTAAACAGAATTATAGTCCATTCCAGTTTGTGATAGAATTGCTGGATTGACAAAGATAATATATGACATGGCCATAAATGTTGTTAATCCGGCTATTAATTCTGTTAAAACAGTGGTTTTATTTTCTTTTAATTTGAATATTTTGTTTAACATGTTTTACTCCTTCTTTACTATTGTCAAATTAAGTATAACACGTATAATGTTGAACATAAAGATTTCAAGTTTAAAAATTTTGATTTCTTTATGTTTTTTGTTATTATAACAAACATCGGTAAAGACGGAGTAT
>CAYXZZ010000068.1:0-6243 GCA_964470055.1 uncultured Mycoplasma sp. | reverse complement strand
CATCATACATCATTATTTCTTGACCAATTATTCCTTTTTCCTTCTCAACATTTTCATCTGTATAATATGGTCTATTAACAAAAGTAAGTAAATACTTTAAATTCTTTTCAAAAGCCTTTGTTCCATAACAAATATATTGTGTATAATCAAAAGACGTTGACGCGTTAGAACCAGTTCCACTCTCAGAAAAGAATGAAAAAGGATCAATTCCATCTTCTTGCTCAAACATCTTATGTTCTAAAAAGTGGGCAATTCCATCCGGTACTTTAATCTCTTTCTTTTCTCCAACAGGAACAAATTTTGTAATTTCTGAACCATATTTAGTAGCATAACTAATAAAATAATTCTTTTTATTAGTATAAGGTAACATTATAACTTCTAAGCCATTATCTAATCTTTCTAGATAACAACTCATATCTAATCCATCTAACTTAATCTCTCTCATCTTTAACACCTTCTAGTAAAAATATTGTATCTAATTTAACCTTTTTTGCTACCTTAATAATTTCTTCTTTCGTTACTTTCATAATCATTTCTCTTTTAACTTCAATCGTATCAGTACCAATTAATTCCATCATCAAATAGTTATCAATAATTCTATCTTGACTTTCAAGAACCTCTTCTAACGCTGTTAAAAAATACTCTCTCGCTATTGAAATATCTGCCTCATCAAATTTTCCCTTACACATATCATCCAAATCTTTTTCAATCAACTTAACTGTTTCCTCGTAATTATCTTTATCAATACCCGCCTGAATAAACAATAATCTATCCAACTTATTAGGAACAGAATACACTGTATAGCAAAGAGAATTCTCCTCACGAACTTCTTTAAATAATTTTGAATCAGCCCCTCCACCAAGAATAACATTATATAATGTCAACACATAGTTTCTCTCATAATCTGTTAAGCCATTAGTTCGACACGCAATTGCTAGTTTAGATTGACTATTTTCAATTTTCTCAGTAAATTCTCTTCTACTTCTTCCCTCTTTTTCTTCTAATAAATAAGGATTCTTAACTTTTTTTAATGTTCGCAATTTAAAATATTCTCTAAACATCTTAGTAACTTCATCTTCATCAATTTCACCAAGTACAAATACATCAACTAAATCATAATTAATCATCTTAGTATAATATTCATATAAATTACTTTCATTAATTTTATCGATATCATCAACATAACCACATAATCTAAATGCCGAAGGCGCATCACTATCAAGTTCTTCTAACATTCTCATCAAACTATAATTAGCCGAATCCTCTTTAATAGAGTTTAACGTACTTCGACAATTAGTTTTAACAATATCAATTTTTTCTTTATCAAACTTTTCATCATTCACATCAGGATTAAAAATAATTTCTCCTAAAAACTCAACTGCCTCTTTAAAATTACCAACCTCTGTATACTTATCATTCAAAACATTCAGATGAAAAGTAGTCGTAATATAATTACCTAATCTATTATTACTAGTAAATACTTCTGCAGCATATAAATCTTGAGCCTTTATAGTTAAATCTCTTTTACTAGAATACTTTTTTGTTGATTGCATAAACAAATCACTCAAAACATTTCTAATCGTAATAGACTCTCTCACAATCGGACTTCTAAACACAACTTTAACCGCAATCGTTTTAAACTTATCAGTATTAATCATATGTAGTTTAAAAGATCCTAAATCTTTCTTTGTATATTTCACTTAAATCACCCCGTCATTTTTAGTATATGTATTTTTTTATATTTTATAATAATGTTTCTAAAGCAACTGTAATCATTTCATTTAATGTTAACTGTCTATCTTCACTACTCAAAGCCTTTTTATCAAGTTTTGAATCAACAACCGTCAACATACAAGCCGCTTCTTTCTTAAATTTATGAGCCAAATAAAACAATCCAAAAGCCTCCATTTCACTACCTAAATAATCATCATCTGGAAAACAACTTCTAAATTTTTCTTCTATTGCGTATGGATCAAAAACATCACTTGTAATAATTTTTCCTACTTTTAATGATACACCTAACTTTTCCGCAGTATCCATAATTTCATCATTTAAACTCTTTGAAGCATTATATTCTTTATCTCTATCTCCATCAAACAATAAAGGAAATGTACTTACAGAATATGCAGAAGTTGCTAAAATCACATCACGTAATTTAACATCTCTTTTTAAAGCCCCACATGTTCCTAATCTAATAATCTTTTTCACATCATAAAACTTAAACAACTCATAAGCATAAATTCCAATACTAGGAATTCCCATGCCATGAGAAAAAATAGACACTCTCTTTCCTTTATAATATCCAGTAAATCCATACATATTCCTTACATCATTTACCATTTTGTATTCATCTAAAAAATGTTCCGCAATATACTTTGCTCTTAATGGATCACCAGACATTATTACTACATCTGCTACATCTTCCTTTTTACTTTCAATATGAATAGCCATTATAAATCACTCTCTTTCCCTTTTTTTATTTTTCATATACTCTTTTTTCTTTCAACAAAACCCAACCTCCAACTTTATAATTAAGTGCCGTACCACAGTAGCCACAAAATTCAACATGACCATCCTTTATAGGTGCCGCACAACTTGGACAAATTTTAGTAATATTTCCATCTATCGCTTGCATAAATGACAACTCAACCATTACATCCTTTTTATTACGATCATTTCCTCTAACTATTTTATTATATCTGTCTACTGTAAATTCCAAACATTCAAACTTAACAACGATTGACACTCTAATTGCTTCTTTATCCATAGAAACACTATATATTTTAGTATCCTTTACTTCAAAATCTAAAAACTCATTTTTCTCATCAACTTGCTTTAATAAATTCATCTCATTCTTATATAATATATATTGCTCAGATGTACATAAAGATTCTAACCTTTCATAATTAAAATCACAAATAGCCGTCTTAATCTCTGTATATTGTTGAACCAACGCTTTCTTTAGTAACTCATCATCAGAAAAACCAATTCTTGATAATTCATCAAATTCAACCTCAGGATATTCATTAAAACTAATACCATTCTTAAAAACTGTCATCTTCGTAAATCCTGCAACTGGAACCAATATAAACGCTCCAAAGAATACTGACATAAAGTCAATCATCATCATCAACATTGGAATAAACAAATCTCCAATCAGTAAAATAATTAATCTAATTACAAATAAAATTCCAAAAACCTTCATACTCTTTTGACTATTAATAAGTCGTGATAAAGGCATTAAAACAAATACTGACATGTGTATTGTTACAAATGCTTCTATTCCAATTGCTGTCCAAAAACTCTCCATACTAAATTCCAACATCTCTGAAGAACTATTAGTCATACTAAACAAAGCATCATTATTCCAACCAACAAATACCACTACTGCCAAAATGATTAATACTATAAACCAAATTATTTTCTTCTTAAAACTCTTCATATCTTCTCCTAAAAAAGAAGTAAGTAATTACTCATTATTTACTTCTTCATTCACTCCATCCAAGGAAACTAACACTTCACGAGGCTTTGAACCATTCTGTGGTCCAATTATTCCTCTTTCTTCTAATAAATCAACAATTCTTGCCGCTCTATTATATCCAAGTTTAAACTTTCTTTGGAAAAGTGAGGCACTAGCCTTTTGCGTCTCAATAACAAATTTAACAATCTCATTATATAGCGGATCATCTTCATCAGTTGTACCATCCATATCGGCTAAACCACTACTAGAAGAACTTGTATCTACTGCTTCTAAATTCATCATCGCATCATCATACTGTGCTTTTTGTTGTTCAATTGTAAAATCAATAACTCTTTTAATTTCATCATCATTAATAAATGAACCTTGAATACGAGTTGGAATATTTGAGCCAATCGGTAAGAATAACATATCACCTTTACCAAGTAACTTTTCTGCTCCTATTTGATCTAAAATAGTTCGTGAATCAATTCCTGAACCAACTGCAAAAGAAATACGTGATGGAATATTAGCCTTAATCAAACCTGTAATTACTTCTGTTGAAGGTCTTTGTGTCGCAACAATTAAATGCATTCCAGCCGCACGGGCTTTTTGAGTAATACGTAAAATTGAATCTTCAACTTCTTTAGCCGCAACCATCATTAAATCAGCAAGCTCATCAATAATAATAACAATATATGGCATTTTCTTTTGTTGAGCATCTTCATCTTTATGTTCTTTATTCCATTTTTCAATATAAGCATTATAAGACTCAATGTTCTTAGTTCCGGTATCACTAAATACATGATAACGCCTTTCCATCTCATTAACCATTTTTGCTAAGGCAACAGCCGCTTTCTTTGGATCAGATACAACTGGACACATTAAATGTGGAATACCATTATAAACTGAAAGTTCAACAACCTTAGGGTCAACCATTACCATTTTAACTTCATCTGGTTTTGCTCGCATCAATATTGAACAGATAATTCCATTAACACAAACTGATTTACCAGAACCAGTTGTACCAGCAATAAGTAAATGTGGCATTTTATTAATTTCACATACACCAATATCCCCCATAATACTTTTTCCAAGTGGAACCATAAGTTTTTTATCAGGGGCATTACGCATCAAATTACTATCCATAATCTCATAGAAACTAACTGTTGTTGAAACATCATTCGCAAACTCAATTCCAACTGTATTCTTTCCTGGAATTGGTGCTTGAATTTTAACATCTTTCTTTGCTAAAGCCAAAGCAATTTCTCTATCAATCGAAGTAATTCTATTAACCCTTGTTCCTGATGCAATCTCCAACTCGTATTGAGCAACCGAAGGACCAATATGTACTTCTACTACCTTACCAGATATTTTAAAATCACTTAATACCCTCTCCAATATTTCAATATTCTTCTCAATTACTGAATTATCAGTTTCCGTTGCCTTTTTCTTAGGTTTATCAAGTAACGTAAGTGGTGGTAATTTATAACTTTTATTTGTATTATCAACCTTTTCACTGGCTGCATGTACCTCATCTTTTTTCTCTTCAGCATTACAGTCCTTAATTTGAACATTTTTAAGTTCATCAATACTAGAAATTTTAATTTTCTTCTCATCTTTGTCAGACTCTTCATTACCATCATTAATAATAATATTTGATTTACGTTTTTTCTCTTCTTTTTCTTCTCCTCGTGCTTCTCTTGCCTCCTTAGCCTTTTCAAGCATACCTTTAATAAAATCAAAAATAGAAAAACCTGTAAATAAAAGAATTCCTACCACAATAAATACTATTGCTACAATATTCATTCCTGTATAACTAAATAATGCATTAAATATCCAAGCAAAAACACAACCAACAATTCCTCCACCAGTTGCTGCTGTTAATTCTGCATGATTTTTAATTTGATTAAAACCACTGACTAATTCATTAACTGTCTCTTTAAACAACAACATTCCTGAATCCGGTTTAGGAAATTCAACTATATAATCCGCATGCATCATAACTAAAAGTCCCAAAACAAAAACATATATTCCAATTAATTTTGTACTAAATAAATCAGGACTTTCACGTCTTATTAATAAATAAACTCCAACAATCCCAACCGCAACCAATAAAACTGCATATAGTGATCCTACTAAAAACAAGCAAAGTGAAGAAATCATCTCTCCTACTAAACCTAATTTACCAAGTCCTAATATTGCCGCTAGTAAAAAAATTATTCCATATAATTCAGCCGTATATTTAAACTTTGTTTTAACTACTTTTTTTCTTTTCTTCTTAGCCATATAAACTAACTCCTATCATTACAACTTTATTATACTACAAAGATTACCTAAATTAAAATAATAATTAGTAAATTTGACACTGAAAAAAGACCAAAAAAAAAGAACGTAACTTACGCTCTTGAAACATACTTACCATCAGCGGTAGAAACAATAATTGTCTCTCCCTCTTCAATGAATAATGGAACTCTTACATTCATACCAGTTTCAACTTCAGCATCCTTTAATGCGTTATTAGTTGTATTTCCTTTTACAGCAGGTTCAGTATGAGTAACTACTAATTCAACTTTATCAGGTAATTGTAAGCCTAAAACTTCTCCCTCATATGAAGTAATATAAACCTCTAAGTTTTCTTTTAAGAAGTTAGCATCTTCCCCAACTGCTTCCTTAGAAAGTTCTAATTGTTCATAACTATCCATATTCATGAAATAATAAATATCATTCATAGTATAAAGATATTGCATTAATTGTTTTTCAATTCTTGCTGTTGCAACTTTAAT
>CAYXZZ010000067.1:0-6316 GCA_964470055.1 uncultured Mycoplasma sp. | reverse complement strand
ATTGGTATCATTTCGTGACATAATCTTTGCGAAAAAAATTTATTCTATTTTACTGTAGGAAACTATACGTTTTTGACTTTTATTAGAAGATGTGGTATAATAAGCGACGTTTAACACATTGAGGTCATAGTATTAATTTTAGATCTTATTGTAGAAAGAATTGGGGATTTGTATGGATATTATTAGTTTAATTACTTTATTTTATCATTACGGGGTAATAATTATTTCCGAAATAATATTAAAAGTAGTAAGTTAATTAGTTGAAGAAGTTTTTTAATATATGAAAGGACTATTAAAAGTAGTAGTTAGACTTTCATTTTATTAATTTTTTTGATAAAATTATATGCAGTAATGAGGTGGTTATAGTGATTAAAATGAAGGATATTTTAGATGAGAAGGATAAACGTTTAAGACAAGTTAGTAAGGACGTTGAATTTCCTTTATCTAAAAAAGATAAAGATACTATCGAAGAAATGATTGAATATCTTAGAAATAGTCAAATTGATGAAATGGCTGAGAAGTATAATTTAAGACCTGGTATGGGACTTGCTGCTATTCAACTTGGTATTGCGAAAAGATATTTTGTAGTAGTTTATGAATACGATGAGGGTGAATTTGAAACGTACGTTATGATTAATCCTAAGATGATTAGTAATTCAGTAGAAAAGATTTATGTTGATCAAGGTGAAGGATGTTTAAGTGTTAATCGTGCCGTTGATGGTATTGTTCCGAGATATGCAAGAGTTACATTTGAGGCTTATGATGTAGAAGGAAGAAAAATCCATGTTAGGGCTCGCGAGGAATTAGCAATTGCTTTCCAACATGAATTAGATCATTTGAATGGAATGATTTTTACTGATCATATCGATCCAAAAAATCCATTTAAGAATAAAGATAATATGAGAGCTATTTAATTTAATAGTTCTTTTTTTAAGAAAAAAGCTAGGTGTTTGAGTCTTTAAATAAATCTTTTATAGCACTGCTTAAATCCTGTGCTGTTTCTATTTCATAATTTTCTTGTAATATTTTTAATAATTCTTTTCCTTTACTTTCTTTCATATAAAAAATCCTTCCATCTCTATTTGATCATGGAAAGATTTCCTATTTACACAGATTTATTTACAGACTCAAAGAAGAATCATTTTATAATACTTCTTCGTGGTCTGTTAGTTTAACACTTACTAGTTTTGATACTCCGGACTCTTGCATTGTGATTCCGTATAATGTATTAGCATATTCCATAGTCTTTTTCTTGTGTGTGATGATTAGGAATTGAGTTTTATCTTTGTAATGATCTAAATACTTGCCGAATTGAGCAACGTTTGCTTCATCTAGAGCTGCTTCCACCTCATCGAATAAACAGAATGGGACTGTTCTAACATTTAAAATTGCGAATAAAAGGGAGATTGCCGTTAGAGTTTTTTCTCCTCCTGATAGAAGGGAAATTGTTGTTAATTTTTTTCCTGGTGGTGAAGCAACAATCTCAATACCGGTTGTTAATAAATTATCTGGATCAGTTAGTTTTAAATCGGCATTTCCTCCAGAGAATAATTCTTTGAAAACAGATGTAAATTCTTTACGAATAAGTTCAAATGTTTTGGCAAACTCTTCTTTCATCACTTCATCCATTTCATTCATAATCTCAAGTAAGGTATCTTCTGCTTTTAGTAAGTCTTCTCTTTGATTAGTTAAGAAGACGTATCTAGTGTTTACTCGTTCATATTCTTCAATAGCCGCAAGATTTACCATACCTATTCGTTTAATATTAGCACGATAATTGTTTACTTTTACTCTTGCTTCTTCTGGTTCAACATCTAGTTTATAATCAGATTTGGCCTTTTCAAAGGTAAGTTCATATTCTTCACTAAGCGTATTAAGCATGTTATCTAATTTTACATCAATTCGATTCATACTTATTTCTAAATCTCGAGACTCTTTTTCTAGGTTTCTTAGATTAGCATTTTTCAACTTATCTTTGGCTTGTTCTTCTTCTAAGTGTTGTTTTAACTCATCGATTTCTTTAGAAAGCGATGAAAGTCTTATTTGAAGTTGTTCTTTTTCTCCTGTTTTTTCATGGAATAGTTTAATTAATTCTTGTTCTTTTTGGTCAAGAGAATTATTACTAATTGACTCTAGAGACTCCCATTCTTTGGTGATAGAATCTAAGTCTTGTTCAATTGAACGTAATTCTAAATTTTTTGTATCATATTTTTCTTTTAGAGTAACTTTATCTTTAGAAATATTAAAAGTAAGTTCTTCAAGTTCTGATATTTCTTTATTTAGTTCAGTTAATTCTGTTTGGATTTCAGTTAATTCTTGTTTTAGAAGGTTTTCTTTTTCTTCTGTGTGACGAAGTTCTTGTTTTGTCGTGATGATACTTTTGGCTTGGTAAACAGAACCTCCAGTCATAGAACCACCAACGTTGACAATATCGCCATCAAGAGTAACGATACGATACTTATTTTTAATTAAATGTGAAAGTCGTGTTGCAGCATCAATATCAGTAGCAAGAATTGTTTGTCCTAATTGATTCTCAATAATATTTTTATATTTTTTATTGTAGGTTACTAAGTCACTTAAAACACCAATAAAGTCATTACTTGATTTTAGAATATTTAGACTTTCATAATCAACATAACGTTCTTTAATTACTGTTAGAGGGAAGAATGTTGCTCTACCTAGGTGACTATCTTTTAGATAACTAATGGCCTTTTTGGCTGAGTCTTCATCTGAGACAATGATAAAGTTTTTGTTGGCTGATATCGCAACACTTAAGGCTTTAGTATATTTATCATCGATAGTTAAAATATTGCCAATAGTATTATGAATACCTGTTAAAGTAGTTGATTTTAAGATACTTCTAACACTATTCGGCATATCTCCGCCCTGCTCTATTTCATTTTTTAAGTTATCTATTTTATGTTTTATTGAAATAATATCTTGGTCATGTTTAGAATAGTCATTCGTCAACATGTTCTTTTTGGCTTTAGCAGTTTGGATTTTTTTGTCTAGTTCTTTTTGTTCTTCTTCTTTTTTATTAGAGTCTAAAATAATTACACGTAGGTCTTCTTTAGTTGTATTAATTAAGGCTTCTAATTTAGACTTTTTTTCTAAAGTAGTACGTATCTCTTCTTTTAGTTCATTTTCTTCTTTTGTAGTTTTACTCCGTTCTTTAAGAAGATTCTTCTCACCATTAATACGTTCTACTTCTCCTGTTATTTGGAGTAATTCTCTATTTAGAGATGATTTTTCTTGTTCTAATTTTTCTAGTTTATTAGATACTTCTATGTATGAGGCATCACTTTTACTAGTCTCTGTAGAAATAGTTAGAATTTCTTTATCGATTTTTTCTTTACGAAGTTTTTCTTGTTCTAACTTTTGATTGAAGTTTTCAATATCATAAGCAAGTAAGGCTACTTCGTATTGGTCTAGGCCTTTTTTGTTTTCTAAATATTCGGTTGCTTTTTCAGATTGTTCTTTTAATGGGCCAACTTGCGTTTCAAGTTCTCCAATAATATCATTGACACGATCGACATTGTTATGAGTTCTATCTAGTTTACGAAGTGCTTCTTCTTTTCTCTTTTTGTATTTTAAAATACCGGCTGCTTCTTCAAAAATTACTCTTCGATCGGCTGGAGAATTACTGAGAATACGCTCAACTTCTCCTTGAGAGATAATATTGAATGATTCTTTCCCCATACCGGAATCCATAAGTAAGTTATTAATATCTTTTAAACGACATTTTTCATTATTTAAATAATACTCATTTTCACCGCTACGATAAACTCTTCTTTTAATTGAAATTTCTGTATATGGGACATTAAGATAATGATCTGAGTTATCAAATATTAATTCAACACTTGCGACATTTAAAGGGTTACGGCTTTTACTTCCAGAGAAGATAACATCTGACATTGAACCTTCTCCGCGAAGAGATTTTACTGATTGTTCTCCTAAAACCCAACGTACGGCATCGACAACATTACTTTTTCCGGAACCGTTTGGCCCAACAATACAAGTAATTTTTCCGTCTAATTTAATATCTAATTTGTCGGCAAATGATTTAAATCCACTTGTTACAATTTCTTTTAAGTACATACTACTCACCCTATTTATTAGTATACAATAAATTAGCGATTAAGACAAACGATTTCTTTATTTTCCAAAGAAAAAAGAAGGTTACCCTTCTTGTGATTCTGTTGCTTCTGGTGTATACATTTCTAGGATTAATTTTTTTGCATCACTAGTTTTACTTTCTGATTTAATTGTATTATCGTCTAAGTCTACTCCAGCAGCAATGGCTATTTTAGAAGCAGTTAAGGCTTGATTACAATAGTCAACAACCGTTTCGTAAGTTTCATCATCTTCTAAGGCTTGAATATTGTATAAAACTGTTGTAGCGTCTGTTAGAGCGCCTTTGTTATTGGCAATTTGATAAGTTAATGTTGTATTACTGATTGGATCTGTTATTTCCATTTCACCTATATAACTTGATTCAACGCTATAGTTTCTAGCACTAATCTTACATGAATTATAATATTCTACTTCTAGACCACTTGCTTCACAGCCTGCGGCTTTAATTACTCTTTTTAATAATTCTTCAGAAATGTTTAAGCCGTTATTAGTAATCCAGTCTTTGTTTTGACTTAATACGTATGATAATCCGGCTTTAACTCTGGCTTTTTCTACGTCAGTTATTTCATCTGATGATAAAGTTTCAAGTAGTAACCTAGCATCTTCAATGGAAATGTTTGAATATTTTTCAGCAATTGCATCTGTAGATGTTTCGGCTGGTCTAATTCCTAAGGCTGCTAAATCATTTGATAATTCAATGTATGCTTCTAGTTTTGAGACACTTTCCATAAAGTCTATTTCTTGTGTTTCTTCTGGCATTATAATTTGAATATCGTCTCCGATTGCCATTAATTCGTCTACATTTGTATCGTCAGATAATGTCGTTAAGATTTCTTCTAATGTATATGGTATTTCTTCATCTTTACTACAACCGGCTAAACCAATTGTCATTGCTAGTGCTAATGTTAATGCAAAAAATTTTTTTCCTGTATTTTTCATAATTCCTATCCCCTCTCAATAGTGCTTAGATTATACCACTTTTTGCTTTATTTGTCAACACTTTCGCTGATTAGGTCTTCTAATGTAGTAAGGCGATAACCACGACTTTTAATGTAATCGATAGTGGTTGAAAGTTCTTTGGTTGTTTGAGATGAGAGCGGAATTGAGATAATTGCGGAGTTAGTCAATTTGTCTTTTACTTCTTGAAAAGTATTGGAATTAATCTTTATTGTTGGTAGAACGGTATGCATATTTAGTTTCTGACAGAGATTAATTACCTCTTCCTTATCATAGTCACTATAACAGTATTTTAATTTTTGTTTGGTCATAGTTTCTAGATAATCTTTACTACTTGAAAAATATAATTCATCGTAATCTGAGTTGTAACTTAATAATTCTAGTTCATGATTAGTCATGGTAGAGATTTCTTCGTAGTTATTTTCGAGATAATAGCCATCTATAAAGAAAGTTGCTTCGACTCCTTTATTGTTTAGGATTTTAACAATTTCTGAAGGAGATGTTTTTTCAACTTTAAATATTAGGGCGACGCTTTTCTTTTCTGGATTGCCACTAACAATAAATTTGTCATAATAGTCCTCTATGGAAACTTCTGGTTTTACTTCTTTTAGTGTGGTGAGGACTTCATTGTAAACGCCATATTGTTTCATCTTATTGTAAGACTCTTCATAATCAATTGTTTTTCCTACTAGTCCCGGTATGATTGTATTATCTTCAATTACAGCATTAACAGCCTCAACGGTATATTTTTCATCAGTAGTTTTTATTTGCTTCATAATTGGGTCTTGATCTCGAACTAATTCTATTGATTTATTTGTGTAGTAAAAACTAAATGCTGCAAGGAGAAGAATTAAAATTACGTGGATACTTTTCTTTATCATTATATTCACCTAGAAAAGTATATGAAAAAAGATTCAGAAGTTGAACCTTTTGTTTGTATTATACATGCTCATTAGAACCACTCTCGGCGTAATGGGCTGTATTTGAAATAATTATTTCTGATATTTTAACATTAACGTATTCACTGTCTTCACTACCAGAATTGGAATATCTTAATGCTCGTGTGTCCGATATACTGTAATAAATTCTTGCCGTATTATAATCGCTATCAATCTTCTACTCATGTCATTCCCCCTTCTGTTTATATTGTGCACCATCAATTGTAAATGCTATTAAACCATCAGAGTCTGCTGAACTATATTCTAATTCTACATCTCCAAATGTT
>CAYXZZ010000066.1:0-6328 GCA_964470055.1 uncultured Mycoplasma sp. | reverse complement strand
TGCTCGTGTTGGACAAGATGAAAGCTATGATAAATTAATCTTAGACGTATGGACAAATGGTTCAATTAAACCTGAAGAAGCAATCGCTTTGGCTTCAAGAATCTTAATTGAACATTTCACAATCCTTACAGATTTATCATCAATTGCTGATGTAAGTGGAATGATGATTGAGAAAACTGAAGATCCAAAAGTTAAAGCACTTGAGACTTCAATTGAAGATTTAGATTTCTCTGTAAGAGCATATAACTGCTTAAAAAGAGCCGGAATTCATACATTACAAGATCTTGTTAACAAGAGTGAATCAGATATGATGAAAATACGTAATTTAGGTAAAAAATCTCTAAAAGAAGTTTTAGATAAAATTAGAGATATGGGTCTAATCTTACGTGATGATGACTAAAATATAAGGAGGAATAACTATGGCATATAGAAAATTAGGAAGAGATAATAAACATAGAAGAAGTATGCTTGCTACATTGACTAAACAAGTAGTTGAAAATGAAAGCATTACTACTACTGAAACTAGAGCCAAAGAAGTTCGTAAATTCGTTGATAAAATGATTACTTACGGAAAAAAAGGAGATTTAGTTTCTCGTCGTAAAGCATTAGCATTCTTACATAATGACAAAGCAGTTGTTGATAAAATTTTCAATGATTTAGCAAAACGTTATGAAAATAGAAATGGTGGATACACACAAATTTTAAAAGTAGCTGAAAGACGCGGAGACGATGCTTTAATGGTTATTTTAAAATTAGTTGATGAAGCTAAACCAGTAGAAGAAAAAGCTACTAAAAAAGCTAAAAAAGAAGTAAAAGCAGACTAATATTAACAATAAACATAAATCAAAGGCTAACTTCAATCAACATTGTAATAAAGGCAGAACTATCTGTCTTTTTTCTTTGCATAATAATAGAAAAAAAACATAAATTTTGTTATAATAAAATTATTAAATGAGGTGGTTGAATGAAAGCATTGATAACAGGTGCATCATCGGGTATTGGTCTAGATATGGCTAGATACCTTGCAACAAAAAAATGTGAACTTATTTTAGTAGCCAGGGATAAAGAAAAACTAGAAGCCATTCAGGAATCCTTGCCAACAAAAGTAACAATCATTGTTGCGGATTTATCTAATGAACAGAAAGTAAAAGAACTATATGTCCTAACAAAAAAAGAAAACATTGATATTCTAATCAATAATGCGGGATTTGGAGTATTTGGAGACTTTACCGAAACAGATCTAAATCGAGAATTAGAAATGATTGATACTAATATAAAAGCAGTCCATTTATTAACAAAATCATTTTTAAAAGATATGGAAAAAAATAATTCCGGATACATTTTAAATGTAGCCTCTTCCGCAGCCTTCCAACCAGGGCCACTTATGGCAACATACTATGCGACTAAGTCATATGTATATCAACTATCCGAAGCACTTTACTATGAACAAAAGAAAAAAGGTACCAATGTTCATATATCGGTACTATGTCCGGGACCAGTTGATACAAATTTCAATAACGTAGCAGGTGTTAGATTTGGAGTAAAACCATTAAAAAGTAGTTATGTAGCTAAATACGCAATTGATCAGATGTTTAAAAAGAAAATGCTTATCATTCCAGGCTTTACCATGAAATGTGCTAAATTCTTTGGTAGATTTGCATCAGATAAAATTTTATTACATCTAGCATATAAGATCCAAAAAAAGAAAATCAACTAAGTGTTGATTTTTACTTATGAAAAAGTAGAGGTGATTTTATGAATACAAATTGTATAGAAATAATTGGTCTTTCATACCTAAATATTTTTCATAATTTTAGTCTTGCCCTTGAAAAAGAAAGATTTATAACTATCTCAGGGCCAAATAATTGTGGAAAGACAACACTTTTAAGAATAATTAGTAATGAAACAAAAACAACCAGTTCTATATTAATATACAATCAAAAAATAGAGGATTATAAAGTAACAGAATTGGCCTCTCTTTTGTCAACAGTGATTCCACTAGAAGTAACATTTCATCAATCAACTGTTGAAGATGAATTATCATATCAACTATCAACCCCATTACCAAAAGATATTCGTCAAAAAAGAATAAAAGAAGTCGCTAAAATTTTCAAATTAACTAAACTTTTCACAACTTCTGTTGAAAATCTTTCTGATGAAGAAATTATTAAATTACAATTGGCTATTTCAGTAATAAAGTCACCTAGAATAATTTTAATTGATGATTTAAGTCCGTATTTTTCTAAGAAAGATTTATTAGAACTGATTGAAGAGTTAAAAACAATTAATCAAGAGAATAATACCACTATAATTATGACTACCAATAATTTAGAAGCAGCCCTTAAGAGTGATTACATCTACATAATAAATGATAGTGAGATTGTCCTTGAAGGAACACCACTAGAAGTTTTAGAAAAAGACAACATCTTAAATAAAGCAGGCTTAACTCTTCCATTTATGATGGATTTATCAGTTAAACTGCGAGATTATGATTTAATAAAAAATATAGAATTAGACATGGATAGGATGGTTGATACATTATGGAATTAAAATTTATTAACTATACCTACAAAGAAAAAAGTCTAAGCCTAGATATAAATTCAGAGACAATTTATGGTGTAACAGGATCAAACAAAGAGGAGTTTCTTTCACTCGTTTCATTGAAAAAACTAAATAAAGGTCAATTAACCACTAATGAAAATATCAAGATTACCAAAGACAATATAAATGAATATCGAAAGAAGATTTCCTACGTAGATAGAAAAATAAAAACACATCAGCATAATGTTTTAAATATAATGACAGATTATATAGTAAAAAATAATCTAGTTATAAAAGATCCAATCAAAAAAATAAAAGACTCTTTAAAAATAATTGGATTAGACGAAAATATCTTAAACAAAGATATAGTAAATCTATCATCTTCTGAGAAAAAACTACTTCAAATATCACTAAGTCTATTATCAAACCCAGATATTATTATTCTAGATGAACCATTCAAATTTCTAGATAAACAAAATGAAAAAATATTAGTGATACTCCTTCAACGTTTAAAAGAGCAATTCAAAAAAACAATCATTATTTCAACTGATGACAGTAATAAACTATACCAATATACTAAAGAAATGATATTTCTAAAAAATGATGAAATATTTTTAACAGGTCCAACCAATGAATTATATCTACGAGTTGACTATTTAAAAAGAAACAAATTTGAAATACCAGATATAGTAGAATTTACCTATATTGCGAAAAAGAAAAAAGAAGTAAAAATAGATTATCACAAAGATGTAAGAGATATTATTAAAGATATTTATAAACACATCTAAATATTAGTAAGGAGGTAACAAATGAGATTCTTGATAAAATTTTCTTATGATGGAGCAGCATATAATGGCTATCAATCTCAAAAAGGTCTTTCCACAATTCAAGATAAATTAGAGGAAGCATTAAAAATAATAAATAACGGCCAAAAAACTACCATTACTGCAACAGGTAGAACTGATCGAGGAGTTCATGCCTTATGCCAATATGGCCATGCCGATCTAAGTGTGAACATTACTGAACACAAACTAAAAAGAGCAATGAACAGTAATTTACCATCAGATATACATGTAATTGAGACAAAAATTGTTCCAGATGAATTTCATGCTAGATACAATGTAAAAAGTAAAGAATATAAATATTATATTAATTTAGGAGAATACGATCCCATTAGTAGAAACTACGTCTTTCAATATAACTATAAATTGAATATTGAAGCCATGAAAGATGCTATTAAAGTCTTTATTGGAACTCATGATTTTCGAGCCTTCGTAACCGACAACAAAGAAAAAGAAAATTGTATTCGTACTATAACAAAAGCTTCTGTCGAACAAGATGGCAACTTATTAATAATCACATTCGAAGGTGATGGATTCTTACGTTACCAGGTAAGAAACATGGCAGGAATATTAATAAAAGTTGGAGAAAATAAAATATCCACAAAAGATGTGGAAAAAATTCTTGAAAGTAAAGATAGAACAACATCAGGAAAAACCGCTCCACCAGAAGGATTGTATTTAACAAGTATTACCTATAAATAATGTTGCATCAGAATAATTATTGTGGTACAATATAGCAACTTAGGGGGATTTATATGTCTATAATAGAACCAATTATTGCTAAATATGGTAGCACTTTTTTTACCTCTTTAGCAACAGATGCCATAACATTTACAGGTGAATATATCTATGATCAAGAAGACGGCATATATGCAACAATTCTAGCACAAGCATTAAAAAACAAAGAAATTAACGAAATATCTTTAATAAATGAAATGATAACTTATGTTGAAGTGTTACCAGATTGGGATTTAAAAAGATATGATGAATTACTTGCCGAAAAAACTGCCGAAATAGATTTAACACCAGAAAGTATTGATGAAATTGTATCTACTAAAGTATATACTAAAAAGCCATTACAAAGTTTTGATACAGCAAAGGAGTAAAAACAATGACATTGCTAGATTTAATTATATATAACTTACCAAATACAACAACTCTTCTTAGTGAACTATATAGTACAGGTACTTCATTAGAAGATGATGATTTAAGAACGACAGCAATATGTACAACTATTACATCGCTTTTAGATAGTATAAATATTCCAGATGAAGTGATGCGAGTTCGTGATACATATTCTTATGTCGAATCAATGACCGAAGAAGAACTATCAAGAGCAAACACACTAATATCCGAAAAAGAATTAGAATTTACCCTAGAGGAACCTTTAGAAGAAGAACTTCCAAAAGTATATAAAAAGACTACGCAACAATAACCGGTTGCTTTTTTAATGATTTTATGGTATAATAAGAGCCGTTCAATATGAACAAGGGGTTGGGAATATGATAACAAAGGAAGAATACAAAAAGAAAATTGCTCTTTGTGACAAACTAGGAGCAAAGAAATTTCAAAAAGTTGTTTTAAAAACAGAAGAACTGAAATTTAAAGTTATCAAGAAAGTTTTTCCAAATTTCATAACACATTATGATAAGTATTGTGATAGAAGAAGAGAAAAGTCTTTGAAACGTGCTAAAAATGATAGTGAGCGTCAAAAGATAATAAATGATTGTAGAAATCAAAAAATAGCCATGCGTAGAGAACTTAACAGAGAACAAAACAGAAACTATCACATGGATGAAAATAAACCAACTGAGTTTCTATATTATTTAAACTGGAATAAAAGTGTTCATAAAAAAGGATTAATTAGAAATGCAATCTTGCTTGCAGCATTATCAGGAGGCCTAGCATTAGGCATATTTCCAGTCTTTGCATCAATAGGTATAGCCTATGAATTAATCGGTGCATTCGTAAACTTTCAATGTATAAATATTCAAAATAGTCACATTTATCGCTACAAAATAATCGAAGAATCTCTTCGAAAAAGAGAGCAAAATAGAAATAAAAATAATGTAGCAAACTATAGTCAAGCAGCAAAAGTATATGCTAGAAGTATCGAAAGTACAATGAATATACCAACAATAGAACAATTAATTGCTAACGTAAAAACAAAAGAGGAAGCCGAAGAATTACGTAAAATGATTCAAACGGTTGCAAAGGCCAATGCTAAAAGAAAACCACAATCACAGCCTGAGGGAAGTAAGCATCAACAGCCAAAAGAAGAACAACAAGAAGAATCCCCTAAAGTAATACAGCCTCAACAAGTTTATGTAGAAACTAATAAAACGCAACAAAATTCAGAAGATATAAGATTAGAAATAGAAAAAATGATGGAAGAAAGAATTGGTTTTGAACAACTAATTCCTCAACAAATTGGAGTTCAAAAAAGTATAGGAGGAAAGAAATAATATGTTAGAAACATTACACACAAGCACAATGGTAACAGGATACGGGTTACTTGCATCACCAGCAATCACATCAACATCAGGAATTAAACTTGAAAAAGATAAAGAAGGAAAAGTTGAAGCAATTGGCTTCAAAGTAACACCAACTATTATAGGTGCAGTAGCATCTTCTGCAACAATTGGAACAGGGTTTTCTCAAGAGGCATCTTATCAAAATGTACTAAATAGTGTCAGAGATACACAAGCATATGTTGAATCTTTAGATGACGAAAAATTAGCCGAATTATCTGCAATGTTAGATGATAAAGAACTTACATTTACTGAAAAAGATCAATTGTTGCTTGATAAAAAACAAATTGCTGACAAAACACTTATAAAAAAATAAAAATAATGTGGGAAATGTGCCGCAAAATAAGCAAATTATGATAAAAAAGTATTGCAATTTAATACTTTTTTTAGTATAATCATAATCGGTACATTCGA
>CAYXZZ010000065.1:0-6596 GCA_964470055.1 uncultured Mycoplasma sp. | reverse complement strand
AAAGAAAATTATTCTGATAAGGATAAAGAAGAAGATAACAAACACATGGAACTTATGATTCAAAATGGTTTAGATATTGCTAATAGTAAAAATACTTTTTTAAATCTTTTTGAAAGTGGTAAAGAAAGCAGACTATAAATTATGATAATCGGTGGAAATAAAAAAGAAGTAATAAAAAATATAGAAAAAAATATTAAAGATAATGAATTAAATAAAAAAGTAGAAATAGATGATCCAAACTTAACGGAAGAAGAAATTGATGAATTATTAAATAAATTTTATAAAAATAAGAAAAATAAAACTCTATATAATTTCAAAAGAAATATTGCTAATACTATTGTTGAAAAATTAGGTAAGGAAATTTACCCTACAATTGAACTAGAAGGATTAGAAAATTTAAACGGTTTAGATTTAAGTAATGGTGCAATAATAACAAGTAACCATTTTAATCCACTAGATTCTTATACAATTAGAAAACTTACTAATTTACTAAGGAAAGACTTATATATAGTTATTCAAGATACAAATTTAGCATTACCAAATGAATTAGGATTACTTATGAATTATATGAATACAATTCCATTAAAAAATAGTCCTAATTACATATTAGATACTTTTAAAAAAGAATTGGAGTGTGTTTTAAGTAAAGGAAATCTTGTACTTATTTATCCAGAAGAAGAAATGTGGTTTAATTATAGAAAACCTAGACCATGCAAAAGAGGAGCATATCAATTTGCTTCAATGTTAAAAGTTCCAATTATTTCATGTTTTGTTGAAATGAATGACTCATCTGAAGATGATAATGAAGAATTTTATAAAGTTAATTATAAGGTTCATATCTTAAAACCACTTATACCAGACAAAAAAAAGAGCGATAGGTCAAATAGTATTGAACTTGCTAAAAAAGATTATGAGCAAAAAAAAGAATCATACGAATTATCGTATGACACTAAATTAGATTATGAATTTTCTATTTCTGATATAGCAGGATTAAAAAAGGATTAATCTTTTTTTATGTATTTAATGTATTCGTAATTACTATGTTTAGAATTATTAACTAAACTTTCATAAACTTTATCGTGTAATATCTTGGTTTTTTCTTTTTTTGTTTCACCTTCGTTAGGGTAAAAAGGACCATCAAAATAAATAGTTATATTTGGTTTTTTTCTATATTTAGCTTTTTGATATGTAGTTGTCATGGTAAAAACGGGCGCTTCATTTTCTACTGGGAATCTAAATGAGGTTGTAGGAAAGTCTCTAATAAATGTATTATACGGCCAAACATGAGCTTCAGGAAAAATTACAATATTTTTCTTTTTGCTATTAAGTTCATTTATAGCATCCATAAATTCTTTAAACTTATGTACTTCGTTTGGTATTGGTAAAGCACCTAAAAATGGCATAAATTTTCCAAAGATAGGTAACTTTAGATTTGCAGCATTAACAATAATATATGGTTTTTTAGGAAATAATAAAACTCCTGGTATAAAAGGATCTCCAACAACTTGAGTGTGATTAGCATATATAAAGTATCCTTTGTGTTGTTTTAATATTTTTTTGTTTTTAAATTTAACATGTAAAATAAGTTTTAAATAAATAATACCTACTATATAAAAAATTATATATAGTAAAAATGAAAATACTTTGTAAAAAATATTGTTGTGTATATATTTATAGGAGTCTTTAACATGGTATTCTTGATTTTTAAGTGTAACAAAATCCTCTTCAAAAGAATTATAATATCTGATTTTTTGCTTTTCCATTTTATCACCACACTTATAATATTATATACTAAAAATTATAGTATTTTTTATTTTTCTTCAAAGATTAAGTCATTTTAATAATTCTTAATAATTTGGTTATTGGTATTTAATATTTTATTAGTATAATACCAAAATGTAGATATTCTAAAGATTATGGTGAGGTAGTTATGAAGAAAATGATTGAAAGAATTAAAAGATTTTTTAGAGAAAATGACAAGAAATCTATATTTGTATTTATATTTTTAAGAGTATTAATCATAATATGTCTGATTAGAGAATTAATAAATGGGGATTATGAAAATGCATTGTTTTGTATCTTAACCTTATTTTTGTTTCTTTTGCCATATATCATTGAAAGAACATTCAAAATTGATTTTCCAAGTATATTGGAAAGAATAGTTTTTATATTTATATTTTCAGCAGAAATATTAGGTGAGATAAACAACTTTTATGGTACTGTACCTTTTTGGGATGTAGCTTTACATACAGTAAATGGGTTTTTATGTGGTAGTATAGGATTTTCTTTAATATATTTGTTAAATAAGAAAATGCATTTGATGAAATTGTCTCCAATATTTGTTGCGCTTGTTTCATTTTGTTTCTCAATGACAGTAGGAATAGCGTGGGAAATGTTTGAATATGGAATGGATGTAACCTTTAAAACAGATATGCAAAAAGATGAATATGTTACTGCAATAAGAACAGTGAATTTAGATCCTGAATTTGATAATAATGTCGTTACAATAGATGGAATTGATTATACAATTGCATATGATGAAGCGGGTAATGAATTAGTAAGATTTAAAGGTTATTTAGATATTGGTCTTCATGATACAATGTCTGATTTAATTGTTAATTTTATTGGAGCAATTGTATTTAGTGTTTTTGGATATTTGTATATTAAAAATGAAGAAAAATATAAATTAGCTGGTAATTTGATGACTAAAAGGAAAGAAGTTAGTGCATAAAGAAAAAAGTATCTAAATCATTAATTAATTGTATAGTAGATGAAACACCAAAATTTAGCCAAAGAGATAATTTGAAAATTATAATTAATAGTAAGTTAGAAGATGAAATAAATATTATTGAGTTAATTAAACAAGATTTGGAAGAAGAGTATGAAAAGAATAATAAAAAACATGTTAGAATTGATAGAATTCATGTAATTTATTTAATACTTGGAATATTATTCTATCTTTATCAATTCAAATAGCAAGTGAAGTATTTAGAGAAGTAGTTTTAATAATAGGATGAGTATTTGTTTTGGCTATGGTTGAATTAGAAATACTTGTAGACAAAGAAGAAAAAATAAAATTGAGAAAGTTAAAAAATTAATAAATAGTGAATAAACTATAAAAACTAATTCAAAACATAAAATATTGGCTATTTTTGTTGTATAATATATATGTGCAAACTTACTTTAAAAAAAGAAGTATTTATATAAAGGAGAAGAGCTCATGGCAAAAGTATTAATTGTAGATGATGATAAAGATATTTCGGAGTTAGTGTCTTTGGTTTTAGAAGGAGAGCAAATCGAATCAGATATAATAAACAATCCATTAGAAGCATTAAAGTTGTTGGAAAATGGCAATGGAGAATATGACCTGATATTACTTGATATTATGATGCCTGAATTAAGCGGTACCGAATTATGTTTAAAGATTCGTGATAAAATTGATGTACCAATTATTTTTCTATCAGCCAAAAAAGAAACTATAGATAGAATGTTAGGTTATGAAATAGGTGGAGATGATTATATAACAAAACCATTTGAAAACATAGATTTAATTTTAAAGGTTAAATCGCATCTTAGAATTAATAAAAGAAGTAAATCAAATGGCAATGGGAAAATAATAACAATCGGAGAAATATCGCTAAATGAAGAAAGTTTAGAAGTTACTAAAAATGGTGAAAGAATAATTCTTTCAACCAGAGAATATGAATTATTAAAATATTTAATGAAAAATGCTGGAATATCATTATCCAAAGAAAAAATTTTTGAGAATGTTTGGGGATTTGATTATGGAGATATAGGCACAATAGCTGTAAATATCAAAAGTTTAAGAGATAAATTACAAGATAATAATAAATATATTATAACAGTTTGGGGTTATGGATATAAATTTGTAAGGGATTTTTCAAATGAAAAATAAGAAAACAATAAGAAAATTTATTTATACCTTTTTCTTTCTACTTGCAGTATTAAATATATCAACGATTTTTGTATGGAAACTATTATATTTTAATCCTAAAGATGAGCTTTTAAAAGAACAAGAAAATATGATATATGAAAAATTCTATGATAAAAAATATGGAAGTTATGAAGAATTGGTTATTGAACTTGATAAAATAGATGAAATATCTTATAGCATTGAAAGTGAAGAACATCATATTGATAAAAATATTAAAGAAAATAATGTGAATTCCAATATTTTTTCTGAATTAATAGAAATAAATAATCAAAATTATCTATTGAAGATATATAGTAATAATGCATTTGATATATCTAGTTTAGCATTAGGACTTTTAAAGGCACATGGTATTGTAGCAATAGGAATAGCTCTTATTTCAGTATTTGTAATTAATAGAACGTTGATTAACCCTTTAAGAAAATTAGGATCAGATATGCAGGATTATAAATTTGGAAAAAAACCTAAAAAAATGCCAAAGGTTCATAATGAAATATCTGTTCTTCAAGATGAATTTGTTTCTTTAACAGATGCATTAGAAGAAGAAAAGAAAGAACAAAATAGAATAATTGCTAGTATTTCACACGATTTAAAAACACCTCTTACTTCAGTAATAGGATATTCTAATTTGATGTTGGAAAAAGATATGACAAAAGAGCAAATGTCAAAATATAATGAAAAAATAAATTCAAAAGCAAAAAATATGAAAGATATTTTAAATAATTTTGATGACTATCTTGTAAATAATACTTCCGGGACATTAAAATTAAAATCTGTAAAGATGAAAGATTTATTAGATCAAATTAAAGAAGATTATGAATTTGATTTAGAAAATGCTAATATTAAACTTATGATAGAATCTAATTGTATAGATGACTTTATTAAAATAGATATTAAGAAAATTAGAAGAATTATATCAAATATAATTGATAATAGTGTTCGTTACATTAAAGCAAATGGTATCATAAAAATTAAAGTTGAGTTCATAAATGATTATTATAAATTTATTATTTCTGATAATGGTAAAGGTGTTGATGAAGAAATAATTAAGAAAATCTTTGATCCATTGTTTACAACAGATAACTCTAGAAAAATATCAGGACTTGGATTATCAATTTGTAAAGAATTTGTAGAGATGCATGGTGGGACAATTAAAGCCTATAATAATTTAGGTTTAACAATAGAATTTACTATACCAAAGGAGCAAAACAAAGAGTAGTTGCTCCTTTTTAATGATTCTTAATAATTTGATAATTGTATTATAATTTTTGTATTGTATATTTTATGTTAGTATAACGAAATAATATTTAATAAAGGAGCGAAAATGAATGTATTATAATAAAAAAATAGGTGAAATAGAAAAAGAATTACAAACTAGCAATAAAGGTTTAAGTAAAGAAGAAGTTATTAAAAGACAACAAAAATATGGTAAAAATACACTGCCTAAAAAACAAAAAGATAGTATCTTTAAAATATTTTTTAGTGAATTTAAAGATCCAATGGTTATTTTATTGTTGGTGTCAATTGTTGCATCTTTAATTGCCGGAGAAGTAGTAGATGCTATCGCAATATTATTTATCGTATTAATAGATGCTATTATGGGAGCATATCAAGAAAACAAAGCAAATAATACTGCAGAATCATTAGCAAGACTTGTAACAACAAAGGTAAAAGTTGTTAGAGATGATGTAATATCTATCGATGCAGAAGATTTGACAATAGGTGATTATGTACTTTTGGAATCTGGAGATAAAATTAGTGCTGATATGAGAATTGTTGAATCACATAATTTAATGATAGATGAATCAATATTAACAGGTGAAAGTGTACAAGTAAGTAAAAATAGTGAAGTAATTAATAAAGAGAATGTTATTATTGCAGAACAAAGTAATATGGTTTTTTCTGGTACAACTGTTGTAACAGGAAGGGCTAAAGCAATTGTTGTTAGTATTGGTCTTAAAACTGAAATTGGTAAAATTGCAGATAGCATTAATAATGCCGAAGAAGAAAAATCACCACTTACTATAAGAGTTGAAAAATTATCTAAACAAATTAGTATGTTAGTGTTAATTGTTGCTATTGTAATAGCAGTATTACTTATTATAAAGGATGTTCCATATCATGAAATTTTCTTATCAGTAATAGCGCTTGCTGTATCGGCAATGCCAGAAGGATTACCTTTAGCACTTACTATGGCTCTTACTATTGCTTCAAATAAAATGGCTAAGAAAAATGTAATTGTTAGAAAGTTAAAGTCTGCTGAAAGTCTTGGAAGTTGTACAGTAATTGCTAGTGATAAAACTGGTACTCTAACAGTTAATGAGCAAACAGCAAAGAAAATAATTTTGCCAAATAATGATGAATATAATATTTCTGGTACTGGATTTAGTTTTGAAGGCGAAGTAACAGGAAACAATCTTGAATCTGCTCGTGAAATTGCCCTTTTGGGTGTTATTAATAATGAAGCAGGTGTTGATGAACATCAAATAATCGGCGATTCGATTGATATAGCATTTAAAGTGTTGGGTAAAAAACTTAATATAGAAACTCATAGAATTAAAAATTTAGAAATAATTCCTTATGAATCTGAAAATAAATATTCAGCAGTATTTTATGAAAAAGATGGAGAAACATATTGTACAGT
>CAYXZZ010000064.1:0-6633 GCA_964470055.1 uncultured Mycoplasma sp. | reverse complement strand
GTATCCCCTGCTAAGATTCGAATGTAGTTCATTCGGATTTTACCAGAAACGTGAGCTTCCACAATGTGTCCATTTTCCAATTGAACTTTGAATTTCCCACCTGGGATTATTTCAAGAACTTTACCTTCTATTTCGATTGTATCTTCTTTAGCCATCTTTTCACTCTCCTGTTCCTGTCAAGATTTTATATCCATCGGCAGTTACTACTACTGTGTGTTCAAAATGAGCTGATGGACGACCGTCTGCAGTATCTATTGTCCAATTATTATCATGAATGAAAATTCTCGGACTTCCTAAGGTTAGCATTGGTTCTACTGCAATAACCATTCCTTCTTTAAGTCTCGAACCAGTATTTGGAATACCATAATTTGGCACTTCTGGATCTTCATGTACTGAAGTTCCAACTCCATGACCACATAGTTCTTTGACTACTCCAAGTTTATGTTCTTTTGCATATTGTTCTATGGCGTATCCAATGTCTCCTACTCTATTTCCTGGTTTAACTTGTTCAAGACCAACAAATAGAGATTTTTCTGTGTGTTCTAATAGGAACTCTATTTCTTGATCAACTTCGCCTACTTTGTAAGTCCAAGCTGAATCTCCATGATATCCTTTATAGCATGCGCCAATATCAATAGATACAATATCACCATTTTTTAATACTCTATCGCTTGGAAAACCATGAACTACTTCTGAGTTAACACTAATGCATAGAGTATAAGGGAAACCTTCGTATCCCTTAAAAGAAGGTGTAGCATCTTTACTTCTGATGAAGTCTTCTGCTAACTTATCTAACTCAATAGTTTTAATACCTTCTTTTATATATGGTTGTAGATACTTATGTGTTTGATAGACAATATTACCAGCAACTGCTAAGAGTTCAATTTCGCGTTTACTTTTAATTGTAATCATCTAATCATCCCCTGTTAATTCTTGCTAATAATTTCATCTACTTGTTTAAAAACGTTTTCAACAGTGTCTTCACCGTTAATTACGTGTAAAACATTTTGTTCTCTGTAGTGTTCAATGATTGGTTCTGTCTTTTCTTGATACATAGCATATCTGGTTTGAAAAGCCTCTAGGTTATCATCGTTTCGTTGATATAGTTTTCCACCACATTTATCACATACAGATTCTATTTTTGGTGAGTTTGTTGGGTCGTTAATATTAAATATTGTACGACAGTCTTCACAAACTCTTCTTCCTGTAATTCTTTTTTCAAGTGTTTTTGGTTCTATGTCAAGTAAGATTACATTACCAACTTCATAACCAAGTTTTGCTAATATTTTATCATATTCAATGGCTTGGTCAAGATTTCTTGGGAAACCATCAATAATAAATCCATTCTTACAGTCATCGGCTGCAAGTCTTTCTTCAATTAATTTGTAAGTAATGTCATCTTTTACTAATTTTCCACTAGCAAGGGTTTCAGCAATATAATTTCCAATTTCACTATCTTCTTTTGCAATATCTCTTAAGATATCACCTGTTGAGATGTGTGGAATATTATATTTTGCTGTTACTAACTCGGCTTGAGTTCCTTTTCCTGCTGCTGGTGGAGCAATAAACATAATATTCTTCATAAATTACCTTCTATATCCTCTTTTATAACTTCTAGAAAGAATACTTCCTTCTAGTTGTTTGTAAGTTTCTAGTGCAACTCCTACTACGATTAATAATCCTGTACCACCAATTGATACTGATGTAGGCAAGCTAGTAACTTTTGAGAATAAGATTGGTAATCCAGCAATTACTACTAAGAAAGTTGCTCCTAAAACTGTTATTCTAGTTAACACTTTACTTATGTATTTTTTGGTATCATCTCCTGGTCTGATTCCTGGAATGTATCCTCCATTTTCTTGTAAATTCTTTGCAAATTCTTCTGGTTTCATTTGAATAAATGTATAGAAATAAGCAAAGAAGAAAATGAATATTACATATAGTAGGAATCCTACTGGAGTTGTATAATCTAAATATTTTTGTGCAATTAAAGTAAATGTATCATTATTAATAACTTGAGCAAGAATACTTGGTATTGATAATAAACTTGATGCGAAAATTACTGGTATTACTCCTGCTGTATTAATTTTGATTGGCATAAAACTTTGTGCTGCACTTCCAAATGCATTTGTTGATTTGTTTGCATATTGAATTGGAATTCTTCTTTCGGATTCTTGAATAAATACGATGCCAATTACTATTGCAAAATATAATATCACAAACATTAAGAATTTAATAATTCCTAGAGCTATAACTTGTACTGTACCATCAAATGCTACTAAACCATTGAAAGCATCGACAAACATTTGTGGTAATGTTGCTATAATACCAGCCATGATAATTAAACTTAATCCATTGCCAATACCTTTTTGTGTTATTTGATCTCCTAACCATAATAGGAATGCTGTTCCAGCAGTTAATACAGTTGCAATATATAAATATTGTATTGGATTACCTGCCTTACCAATAAAAGCAAAGGCAAATGCATAACCTTCTACAAAGGCAAAGAATATTCCTAAATATCTAGTTATTTGATTTATTTTTTGACGACCAGTTGGTCCTTGTTTACTTAACTCTGTAAAATAAGGAATTATATCCATCTGTAATAATTGCATAATAATTGATGCAGTAATATATGGAGTAACTCCAAGGGCAAATATTGAGAAATTTTTTAATGCTCCTCCACCCATGATGTTAATTAATTCTAAGAATCCTAGGCTGCTAGTAATATCCTCTGTTCCTGGAACTCTAATTGATGTTCCCAATATGAAGATCATTAATGCTCCAAGAGTAAAGTATATTCTATGACGTAAATCTTTATTCGTTGAAGTAAACAATTGCTTCATAGTTTTAAACATACTAGATCACCTCAGCTTTGCTACCTGACTCTTTAATCTTTTCTAAGGCACTAGTTGAGAATTTATTTGCTTGGATTGTTAAGTTTTTTTCTAACTTACCTGTTCCTAAAACTTTAATTCCATCTAATTGATTTTTAACAATTCCTGCTTCTCTTAATAATGCAGGTGTTACTACTGTACCGTTTTCAAAAACGTTTAATTGTTCTAAGTTAACAACTGCGTAAGTTGTTTTGAACATATGATTTGAGAATCCTCTTTTTGGAATTCTTCTATATAGTGGTAATTGTCCACCTTCAAATACTGGGTTGATACTACCACCACTACGTGCTTTTTGTCCTTTTTGTCCGCGACCACTTGTTTTACCAAGACCACTACCTGATCCACGTCCTACACGTTTTTTAGCATGAGTAGCACCGATATTTTTTTCTAATTCATGTAATTTCATTATCCTAATATCTCCTCTACTGTTTTTCCACGAAGTTCTGCAACTTGTTCTGCAGTCTTAATAGACTTTAATGCATTTAATGCAGCTGTCGCCATATTTAATTTTGTTCTTGCTCCTAGTGATTTAGAGACAACATCACGAATTCCTGCTAATTCTAAGATTGCACGAACTGATCCACCAGCGATTACACCAGTACCAGCAGCAGCTGGTTTGATGATTACTCTAGCAGCTCCAGCGTGTCCAATTGCTTCATGAGCAACTGTTCTTCCATCGATTAGAGGTATTGTGATTAAATTCTTATTAGCATCTTGAATTGCTTTTTTGATTGCATCAGGTACTTCATTTGCTTTTCCTATACCTAATCCAACTTTACCTTTACGGTCACCTACTACAACTATAGCAGAATATCTTCTTTGACGTCCACCTTTGTTAACCTTAACAACGCTCTTTACGTCAATAACTAATTCTTCTAAAAGTTTTTCTTTAGGTTCTTGAGTTCTCTTTTGCATAATACCCTCCTATTAGAATTCTAGTCCGTTTTCACGTGCAGCTTCTGCTAAAGCTTTAACACGTCCATGATAAAGGTATCCACCTCTATCGAATACCACTTTTGTAATTTTTGCTTTTGTTGCTTTTTCGGCGATTGCTTTACCAACAACTTTAGCTGCTTCTACATTACTTCCGTTTGCAAGTTTTAAATCTTTATCTAATGAGGAAGCAGATACAAGAGTAGTTCTAGTTTCGTCATCAATGATTTGTGCATAGATTCCTGTATTTGAACGGAATACACATAATCTTGGAGTTGCGCTTGTTCCCATGATTGTCTTACGAATTCTTTCATGACGAATTTGACGCATACTATTACGAGATTCTTTTTTTATCATTTTATTTCTCCCTTCCTACTGATTAAGCAGCTTTCTTTCCTTCTTTACGAACAATATGTTCATCTTTGTAACGAATTCCTTTACCTTTGTATGGTTCGGGTTGTCTTACTTCTCTAACTTTGGCAGCGAATTCTCCAACTAATACTTTATCAATACCTTTGATAGTAATTTCAGTATTTCCGTTGGCTTCTACTGTTAATCCTGCTGGTACATCCATGTTTACTGGATGTGAATAACCAGCGCTGATTACTAATTTTTGTCCTTGAACATTGAAACGATATCCAACACCGATGATTTCAAGTGTTTTAGCATATCCATCAGTAACACCTTTAATCATGTTAGTGATTAAGGCATTCATTGTCCCATGCATTGCTTTGGCATTTTCGTTTTTACGTTCTAATGTTATTTGATTTTCTTCTTGTTTCATTGTAATGTCTTTTAACATTGGTTGTGTTAATTCTCCCTTAGGCCCTTTAACTGTTACGATATTATCTTTTAATTCAACAGTAACACCTGCAGGAACTGTAATTATACGATTTCCAATACGGCTCATATTGACACCTCCTATATCTCATTTTAAATTTACCACGTTCCCATGGGTTTCAAACTATCTTTGTCTTATTACCAAATATAAGCTAGAACTTCTCCACCTATATTTTGTTTACGAGCTTCTTTATCTGTCATAATTCCTTTTGATGTAGAAATGATTGCAATTCCTAATCCATTTAATACTTTAGGAATTTCATCATTCTTAGCATATACACGAAGTCCTGGTTTGGAAATTCTCTTTAGACCAGTGATAACTCTTTCTTTCTTGTTATATTTTAATGTTAGAACGATTGTTCCTTGAGCGTCATCACTAACGATTTTGTAATCTTTAATAAATCCTTCTTCTTTAAGAATTCTTGCGATTTCTTTTTTAATATTTGAAGCAGGAACTGTTACTTCTTCATAACGCATTTGGTTAGCATTACGAATACGTGTTAACATATCTGCAATTGTATCTGTTACTACTGCCATTTTAATTTTCCTCCTTTCCAATTACCAACTTGATTTTTTAATTCCTGGTATTTGTCCTTTATAAGCTAATTCACGGAAGCAAATACGGCAGATTCCGAATTTACTCATAACTGCGTGTGGACGACCACATCTTGTACATCTTGTATATTCACGTACTTTGAACTTTTGTGGTCTATTAGCTTTAATTATCATACTTTTCTTTGCCATAATTTTCCTCCCATTTTACTTTCTAAAAGGAATTCCAAGTCCATTTAATAAGTCGAATGATTCTTCATTTGTTTTAGCTGTTGTTACGAACACGATATCCATACCGCGAACTTTTACAACATCGTCATAATTAATTTCTGAAAAGATTAATTGTTCTTTTAATCCCATAGTGTAGTTTCCTCTACCATCGAATGCTTTAGGGCTAACACCACGGAAGTCTCTTACTTGAGGTAAAGAGATAGATATTAACTTATCTAAGAAGTTATACATATTATCTCCTCTTAAAGTAACTTTGCAACCAATTGCTTGATTTTCTCTAACTTTAAATCCAGCGATTGATTTTTTAGCTCTTGTTACTACTGGTTTTTGTCCAGAGATTTTAGCTAAATCTGCTACTGCAGCATCTAATAATTTAGAATTTCCAGTTGCATCTCCAACTCCCATATTGATAACAATCTTTTCTAATTTTGGAACTTCCATTACTGACTTATAATTATATTTATTCATTAAACTTGAAACAACTTCATTTAAGTATTTCTCTTTTAGGCGGTTCATAGTTACCCTCCTTCCAATTAATCAATCTTCTCGTTTGATTTTTTTGCGATTCTAATTTTTTTACCTGTTTTTGTATCAGTTGTATGTCCTATTCTAGTTCTTTTTTTAGTCTTAGGATCAACTATCATAACATTTGATGCATTGATTGGAGCTTCTACTTCTAGAATTCCACCACTTTCTTGTCCTGTAGGTTTTTGATGTTTTTTAACAATATTTACACCTTCAACTACTACTTTATTTTCATCTCTTAATGTTTTAACAATTTTTCCTGTTTTACCTTTATCAGAACCAGTGATAACTACAACTTCATCTCCTACTTTAAAGTTCATATTTATCCTCCTCTTATAAAACTTCTTTGGCTAAAGAAACAATTTTCATGTAATCTTTATCACGAAGTTCTCTTGCTACTGGTCCAAAAATACGAGTTCCTACTGGACTCTTGTCATCACGAATGATAACACAAGCATTGTCATCGAACTTAATGTAACTTCCATCTTCACGACGAACGCCTTGACGACTACGAACGATAACTGCTTTTACAACTTTTCCTTTTTTAACTGGTGAGTTAGGAATTGCACTCTTAACTGTTCCAACTACTACGTCACCAATGTTACCTGTTTTTACCTTGCTTCCACCTAATACACGGATTACTAATAATTCACGT
>CAYXZZ010000063.1:0-6658 GCA_964470055.1 uncultured Mycoplasma sp. | reverse complement strand
ATTATATCCATTAATATAGCTATCTATTTGTTCATCGTTTTCTATATTAAATTCAATAACCTTTGCACATGTATTTTGAGTATTATATGTATATTTCATATTTTTAGTCCTTTCTTTTATTATTTATTTTATATAACTAGTTTTATGAAGTCAATAAAAAAATGAAACCAATAATAGTTTCATTTAATATCTTAATGGGGCGCCATAAGAGAATCGAACTCTTGCATACTAGTGCCACAAACTAGCGTGTTAACCACTTCACCAATGCCGCCATTTTCACTTGACTTCTTTATTTTATTATAGAACTACTAAAAAAGCAAGCATTTTTTTCAAATTAACCCTTTTATTCATTTTGAATAAACTACTATGAAGGGAGAAATTATGAATAACTATACTTATTTAAATAATGACTGGTATAGAAGTTTGCCAACTAATCTATATCCTACCAGAAATATTACATCAAACGTAAATACTGGCAATCCATCCTTAGTTACGCCAACAGAAGGCTACAACCGAGGAAACTTATTTGCTGATCTATATGACCAATATAAAAATTATAGACCAGACACTTTGCGCGCCTCAAACGAGCAAGAAAGACTCTTTTTAGAACTTTCACAAATGAATTTTGCTGCTCATGAAATTAATTTATATCTAGACCTATACCCTAACGATACAAGTATGATTAGACTATTTAACGACTATCGTCAAAAATCAAGTGAATTAACTAAAGAATATGAATCAAAATATGGTCCACTAACATTAAAAAGCAACTCTCTAGATCAAATCCCATTTATGTGGGAACAAAGTCCATGGCCATGGGAGGATAGATTTAATGTTTAATTATACAAAAAGATTACAATATCCAATCAACATTACTAAAAAAGATTTAAGAATGGCCAAATATTTAGTTACCCAATATGGTGGACCAAATGGGGAACTAGGAGCCGCTCTTCGTTACCTAAATCAAAGATATACTATGCCAGATAGTCGTGGTAAAGCACTTCTTACTGATATTGGAACCGAAGAACTTGGACACGTTGAGATGATTTCCACAATGATTTATCAACTAATGCAAAATGCCACTATGGAAGAACTACGTGAAGCAGGTCTTGACGCTCACTATGCTGAGCACAGTAAAGCACTATTTCCAACAGATGCCAATGGTGTACCATTCACAACTGCCTACTTCGCAACCACTGGAGATCCACTTGCCGATCTTGCCGAAAATATGGCCGCTGAACAAAAAGCCCGTGCAACCTATGAGAATCTAATTGATTTAACTAACGATCCAGATGTTATCGGACCACTAGTCTGGTTAAGACAACGTGAAATTGTTCATTATGCTAGATTCAAAGAACTATTCGAACATTACCAACGAATGATTAAATCCGGCAAAATGCAAAAAGTTAATATGATGGATCAAGTAAACACCCAATCTTCAAACACAACAACAGATAACACAAACATCTTCAACAATTTAAACGATTTATTAAGATATTAAAGAAGTTTTTACTTCTTTTTTCATTATCCATAATTCAACATCAACTTAAGTCCATAGCATTTTTCTTCAATATTTTAAAACATATGATATAATCAAATCATAAGGAGTAACAAAATGATAGATATACATACCCATACAAAACATTCAGATGGTTCTACAACCACTGAAGAACTATTACGCGAAGCAGAAAAAATTGGTCTAACTCACCTTTCCATTACAGACCACAACACCATCGCAGCATACACTGACCTAAAAGAATACTCTACTAGAATGCTATTTAAAGGAAAAATAATCACAGGAGTTGAAATAACCACAACCTATAAAGGTGAAACAATCGAAATACTAGGCTATAATTTTGATTTAAACAAAATGCAAGAACTTTTAAAGACAAACGTTTTAACATTTGAAGAAAAACAACTAAAAGAATTTGAACTAATCAAAAATAGATATCGCAAAATCGGTGTAACTTTCGACGAGGAAAACATTATCTTTAATCCTAAAATCGAGTCCTCTCGAATTGCCTTTGTTAAAGAAATCAAAAAATATCCAGAAAATAATAAATTTTTCTTATACGAAGAATCTTTAACTACAGATTCAGGCTTCACAAGAAACGAAGTTTATAATCCTAAAAGTCCATTGTACGTTGATGAATCATCACTATTTCCATCCTTAGAAAAAACAATTGATATGATTCATGAAGCAAATGGTTTAGCCTTTCTAGCCCATACCTATGCCTATTCTCCTAACATTGCTAAAGAATTACTAAACATCATCAAAAATTATGACTTAGATGGCCTAGAATGTTTTTATACAACTTTCACAGAAGAACAATCAAAGTATCTCTTATCATTATGTCAAGAAAGAAATATGTACATAAGTGGTGGCAGTGACTTTCATGGTACAAGAAAAACAAAACATAATTTAGGAACCGGCAACAACAATCTAAATATCGATGAAAAATATATTAAAGAATGGTTCAACTAGAAAGGAGTTCTATGATCTCAATAAAAGAAAATACTCTCGAAAGAATATCACATTGGACAAATGATTCTATCTATATCCTAGCCGATTTTGATCATACAATCACTTCAAAAGATAGTATTACATCTTGGGGAATATTGGAAAACAGTAACATTATGCCCGATGAATATAAAATAGAAAGGATTAAACTCCTAGAACAATATAGACCAATCGAAATCGATGAAACCATCTCTTTCAATGAAAGAAAAACTGCCATGAACGACTGGTGGTCAAAACACCTAGAATTATTCGTAAAATACCATTTATCTGAAGAAACAATTATTAAAGAAGCATCTAAACCAAATATAATGACTCTTCGAGCAGGAGCCAAAGAATTTTTAGAAAAATTAAATCTACTAAATATTCCGCTAATTATTATTTCCGCCGGAATTGGTGACTTTCTCGAAGCCTTTTTAAAATCAATCAACTGTTATTATGACAACATTCATATAATTTCTAACTATCTAGATTTTAAAAATGGCATCGCAACAGGAGTCAAATCAGCCCTAATTCATTCTCAAAATAAAAATGAAATTTCCCTATCTCCAGAAATAAAACAATACATATCCAATCGTTCTAATATAATTTTACTAGGTGACAATACAGGAGATGCCTATATGACATCTGATCCAAATGCCTTAAAAATTGGTTTCCTAGAAGAAAAAGTCACAGAAAATAGACCATACTATGAAGAAACATTTGATATTGTCTGTACCAATACCAGTTATGACGAACTATTAGAAATTCTTCCAATATTAAACCATTAGTTAATAAAACCAATGGTCTTTTTTTATATTTTTATATCTTCTATTCTGTAAACTCTTTTCAAACGCCGGAAGTCCATAATCTTTATTATAGTAATCCGGAAACTCATTTAAATGCGCTAGCGCAATCTTCATTGTCACAATCAAATTATCATTAGTAACATTAGTCATTGGATTTCTTGTTCCATGTTCTAACTCAATATTAATACCTGTCACTAAATCTTCTAACGTAAATTTATCAAAACTAACTCCTAACATTTTCGCAACTCTCACAACATCTTCAACACTAAACATACTCTTCACCTATTAAACAATATGTTTAATTATTAAATCTATTCATCTTTAAAAGTAATATCATAATTACTTGGCCCTTCAATTGACTTTCCATCAATATTAAATCTTGAACCATGACATGGACAATCCCATGTCTTTTCTACTTCATTAAAAATTAAACTACACTTCATATGTGGACATATATTATATACCACATGCTCTTCATTTTCCTCATCAATATAAATTCCCACACTCTTTCCATTTCTAGTTTCAAATCTAACATTATCAGAATACCAAGACTTATTTTTACTCACCTTTGTCTTAATAAATGAATACGTACTACTCCAAAGTGCCACCGGAAAACTAAGAAAACTTCCTAAATTCACTTTTCTATGCGGATTAAAAAGTTCAACATATCTATTTTTTCTATCCAAAATAATATCTGCCAGTATTTTTCCCGCTAAACTTCCATTAGTCATTCCCCATGTATTATAACCAGTTCCAATCAGTACATTACTATCATTTAATCTCCCAACATAAGGAAGTAAATCATTAGTTATAATATCCTTATTCGACCACAAATAATCAGCATCCTTCTCAACACTTCTAAGTAATTCACTAAAATTCTTCTCTTCATTATTTTTTACGCAATAATTATGAGAATTAGTTAAATATAATTGATAAACCTCTCCATCCGCTTCATGAAATCTTGTTGAAACAATTGGCTTTGAAATATTAATCGCACTAAATTTATAATTTTTATCTACCTTAAAAGCCTCTAAATAAGATTTTTCCAAATACGCTTTAAACGGCATTAAAAAAGGAAATAAAAAGTACGGATAATGAACCGCAATTACAACGTATTTTGCCCTAATTACATTATCATCACACTTACAAATAAATCCCTCATCCACTTCATCAATAGAAACAACCTTTGTATTTTCATAAAAACTAACTCCTCTATCCACACAAATATCAACTAATTTACTTAAATACTTAATTGGATGAAAAACATAAGTATCATCTGCATAATATGCATTATTAACATCCTCTCCTGTTGGAAAAACATTTGTAAGTTTAACATTCACCCCAAAACTATTTAATAAATTAATTTCTTTTTCTAATGATCCATCATCATCCTCAGAAAAAACATATGAAGAAACTCTTTCCAAATCACAGTCAATTCTATTCGCATCAACAATACCTTTAACTAACTTTATCGCATCCTTTTGAGATTCTAAATATAATTTTGTCTTTTCAACTCCATGAAAATTAACTAATTTTGAATAAATATTTTCTTGTAAATAAGTAAGTTTGCCTGTTGTTTTACTAGTTACTCCCTCACATAGTCTATTCTTCTCTACTAAACAAACACTTAAATCACCTGTACTTAAATGATAGGCTGTACTAATACCAGTCATCCCTCCACCAACAATCAACACATCTACATCAAGATCTTTTTTTAACTTAGAAAACTTCTGTTTTTCTACTCCATCTAACCAAATACTTGTATTTTTCATAATAATCACCATTACTAATATGTCCAAATAACTATAAAATATGATAAACTAATATAAATGGAGGCTAAAATATGCGAAACATAAATGAAGTTGCAACTTGGTTTAAACAAAATAACATTCTGGCTCATAATGATGACTTGCGTGTAAAACTATTAAGTTTGTACACAAAATTTGCCTACAATATTGAAAACATAGAACTTCAATGTACAGAGCTTAATTTTCAAAATAATGATTTTAATATTGGTATAACAGACACAAATACAGAAACAATCCTTTCCAAAGAAGAACTACAAATTATCAAAACAATTAATCATGTCTATGGTTACGAAGAAACAAAATATTTAATTCTGGCCTTAACTCACGCTCAAAATTGCAATATTGAAAATCTAACCAACTACTTTCGTGATGAAATTAAAAGTCATCTTGAAGGACATAAATTATATGATTTCAACGAATATGTAGAACTACTAGGAAAAAATGTCTTCTTCGTCCATAACAACACTACTCTTACTGAAGAAGAAAAAGAACGTCTTTCAAAATATAATCGTCCTGATCAAAATCATTTCATTGTTTTTAGAGACGATACATCCGGAAAGTTGGTGGTTTACTAATGCCAACACATATTACAGAAATCTTTTTCTATGATGATATTTACTTTGAAAACGGACGTAAAGATACTAATGAACATCCTGTAGTTATTGCTGGTAGTGATAATGAAAACATTTATTGCTTTACCATGACATCTAAAACAAAACATACAGAAAAAAACGGTTATAGCAGAAACATCTATAATCAAAATATAAAATATGTCCAAACAAAACCAGGAATAAATTGTCACACCAACAATTCGATTGAAGGTCTAATCAATACAACCAATTGTATAACTATTCCTAAAACCAAAGCCCAAAACTATCAACCTTTTGGACTTATCTCAAATAAATTACTTGAAGATATTATTTTAAGATGGGCCTACCAACAAAATGAAGTAAATGATCAAAAAGATGATACTTATCAAGAAAAATCCCAAGCCCTAGGAATAAATGATTCAATCACTATGACACCCTTATATAGACAACTAGTTCATTTAATGGATGATCATCAAGAAGAATTACAAAATCAAAGAGTTTATGCAAAAGAACTACGAAAATATCGTGAAGAATGTACAAAGATAAGACGTGAAAATATGCATAATCACTATCTAGGACTTAAACCACAAAAATATCCTGAAGAACCAAAACTCCCATATGACAAAGCATACCTAGAATTATATTCCTCACCTCAAATATCAGATGAAGAAAGAATTAAAAACAGTCCCTTCGCAGGCCTTTCCGAACAATTATTTGGTTCATCAACGACTGAAACAAAAGTCGTTGATACAACCATCTCAGAACAAAAATCTAAACTAATAGAACTTAAAACCATGCTTCAAGAACATCCCAATATAGAGGAAAAAGAAGAAGCAACACAACATAAAAAAGCCGCATAAAAATACAAAAAATAACGACTAAGACAAACTTAAATCGTTATGAGTGTGTAAAAAACTTTGTGTAAATGATCTAACCACGATATATAGAAGCAAA
>CAYXZZ010000062.1:0-7277 GCA_964470055.1 uncultured Mycoplasma sp. | reverse complement strand
TGGTATCATTTCGTGACATAATCTTTGCGAAAAAAATTTATTCTATTTTACTGAACAAATTAGTGTAAACTTGACAAAGTATTTAGAATATGTTATAATGTGATATGTAATTGATGGCACATTATTCTAGTCAATTACTTTACTAGGAAGACGAAATTAAAAAGTCGTTAAAGGGCATATCTGTGAAGCCTTTGGTGTTTGCTTCTTACGCCCAGTTTGGGGTGAATGCTGAAGATGAAAGATATAGGGCGCTCGTAATGGCATACGACAAACGACCCTGTATCTGTGGAGACCTACTCTTGTAGTAAACCTATACGTACTTAACTGATGGATTTATTACGAAGTAGGATAGAACCTGTATTGTGGCGAAAGCTATGTGCAGTGTAGCCTGTCTTGAGTGAGAGCATCGGGATTAATGAACTTCATTTAATTAGGCGGCCACTTAATTAAATGACTGCGTTATGAAATTGTTCTTGCAAAAAAGGATTAGCAGTAAAGGATTGGGGAGGAAATCTCCTAGGGTGCTATTTAATATAGGATTGCAGTGGGCACTAAGTGGTAATCAAGTCGTATGAACGGCGACGTCATATTGATTTCAGTAAAGGGGAACCGCATTACTGGTAACGGTGATGTTGAAATCAGAGAAATTCTACTTGACCTAAGGCTCAGAGTTTACTATATTAATGCCATTATTTATTTTACAATTAATAGTATTTATAATACTATTTTTTTTAGTTAAAAGGGAGAAGAAAAATGAAGAAGAGTACTGAAAAAGAAGAATTTGAAAACTTGTTAGTACAGACTCGTAGAAAGGAAAAAATTAAGAAAGAGCATGTTAATGTTAAATGGATAATTCAAATTGTAGTTATGGCATTTGTTATTTCATTTTCATTATCTTTTGTATCACAAATGACAATTCCTAATTTATCAATCTGGTTAGGAATATTGGTAACTTTAATTTTTATTGTTATTGGTATTATATTTGATATTATTGGTGTTGCGGTTAACAGTGCTGATGAAAAAGTTTTTCATTCAATGAATGCTAGACAGGTAAAAGGTTCTAAGATTGCTGTTAAATTTAAGAAGAATGCTGATAAAGTATCAAGTTTTTGTAATGATGTTATTGGAGACATTTGTGGTATTATTTCGGGTGCAGCGGCAACAACGATTGCTGTTGGAATCGCGAATTCATTAAAAGTAGATGTACTATTTGTAAACTTAACAGTTGCTGCTATTGTTGCGGCTTTAACTATTGGTGGAAAGGCCATAGGAAAAAGTTTTGCTATGAACAAGAGTGATATTATTTTGTATGAGTTTGCTAAAGTAGTTTCAATATTTTACAAGGGGTAGAAATATCCCTTTTTTTGATGATATAATTATTTAGGATGTGATGATATGAGAAAGATATTTTATGAATTAATTGAAGAAGCAAAAAATGGATATGTTTTGATTGATGGTGAACAATGGCCAATTGGTTTTAATACAGTTATATATAATGATGATGTTGTTGTTAGAAGTTGTATGAATGATAATAATTTATCGACATTAGTTGTAAAAAATGAAGAAAAATTTTTTAGTAAATTGGAAGAATATGTGTCTTGTGAGTTAGCCAAGAAACGTAAATGTGTTAGATTTGTAAAAGAGGAAGAACACAATTATATAAAGTTTTTGATGAGTTATTTAATGGTCAATGCTTCTACTGAAGATTTTGTTAATCCAATTAATTATATGGATAGGTATATGGCTTTTTTAGAAGATGATACATTTAATCATTTGAATGATGGATTGGAAATAGAATTAGAAGGAGTGTTTGATGGTTGTAAGATGCGAATTAAAAATAGTGTACAAGGCATTATGATGGAAACTCCTAATAAAATTTCTATATCAATTGTGAAAGAAAGTGGAGATGATGAATTTGAGTATAAATTACCTGATGTGTCTTATGGTATTTCTACTAATAAAGATGGTAAGAGGGAATGTTATGTATATAGTTTATTAAATCCAAAAGAAAAGAAAGAGTTAACAGAAGAAGAATTAAGATTTAAAAAGATTATTAATAGATTATTATATAAGGTTAATAATGGAGTGGAAGTTGAAGATGATGAGGAAGAGATTAGTGATATTTCAAAAGTATCACCTTCTGCAGTTTTGTCGTTGGTAACATTTTTAACTATATTAAAGGATAAAGATATTACTTATATTAAAGGTGTACCATATTTACCGATAAGATATTTATCTAGGGAAATAGTTTCTAATGAATATACTAGTGAAGATAGGGAAAAACTATTAGACAGAAATGAGAAAATTCAAAGAAACGTTACAGATAAATTTGTTAGAGTTTTTATGAGGGCAGCATATCATTTTGAAGATAGTGAAGTAATGATGTTACCTTATGAGTATGATGAATTTTTACATTTTAAATTTGGAAGTAGTTTAAATACTAATAATTCGTTATTAAATGATGTGATTTCTGCGACAGAAAAGGAGAGTAATTTGAAAATTTAGTTGTTTTGTGATATAATATGCCTACTAGTTGGGGTGATATTGGTGTTAAAGATTTATTTGGGTGATGAATTATTAGAGTTTGATGATGATGATTTGGATTATATGTATGTTGATGAAGGAGCTGAGGGTGTAGTTTATCAATATGGAAGAGATGCTATAAAGATTTATAAACCTAGTTGTTTTAGGGCAAGACTTTCTAAAGAAGAATGTGTTAGACTTGGTACTATTTCAACTAAGAGAGTATTGATGCCGCAAAAGATAGTTTATGACGGTGATGTAAAGACTTTTATTGGATATTCAACGCCATTTATTTATAAGTTTCCTAATGCTAGAATAATGGATATGAAAGTTGAAGATTTTGTTGATGAATTAGATGTTATTCGAGATGATTTAAAAGAACTGTCTCATAGTGGTGTTGAAATGGGAGACTGGTATTCAGAAAATATTTTATATGATGGTAAGCATTTATTTATTGGTGATCCAGGTGGGGCTTTTTTTAGAAGAGAAGTGAGATGTTTACAATCGATGGGAAATAATATTTTTACTTTGAATAGATTTTTAAAAGATGAAGTGTTTGCTCTTGCGAAACTTACGAAGAAAAGTAAGCATAATTTAGATGTTGTGTTTGATGATTTTGAATATATGGGACTCAAATAAGAGATACTTTAGAGTGTGGCGAGTCTGTTATAAAGTATGTGAAGAGAATGACAAAGTAGGTTAGTCTAGACTTGTCATTTTTTTTATTTTTTGATAAAATAAAGTGACTTTGGTATACGAGGTGATTTAAATGATACAAGTTAATAATGTTAGTTTAAAGTTTGGGAAGAGAACTTTATTTGAAGATGTTAATATTAAATTTACTAATGGTAATTGTTATGGATTGATAGGAGCTAATGGGTCTGGTAAATCTACATTTTTAAAGATTTTAAGTGGGGAACAAGAGACGACTACTGGTGAAGTTGTTGTTTCTAAGGGAGAAAGACTTTCTTTCTTAAGACAGGATCATTATCAATATGATGATAAGAGAGTTATTGATGTTGTTATTATGGGCAATGACAAACTTTATAAGATAATGGAAGAAAAAGATAAAATGTATCAACAGACTGAATTTAGCGATGAAGACGGTATGAGGCTAGCAGAACTTGAAGCGGAATTTATGGAACTTGATGGTTGGAATGCTGAACCGGATGCTGCACAACTTTTAAGTAATTTAGGAGTTGAAGTAGAACATCACTATATGAGTATGGGGGAACTTCCAGTTAAGGAACGTGTTAAAGTTTTACTTGCACAAGCGTTGTTTGGTAATCCTGATATTTTATTATTAGATGAACCAACAAACAGTTTGGATTTAGAAGCAATTCGTTGGTTGGAAGAATTTTTAATTAACTTTGATAATACAGTTATAATTGTGTCACATGATAGACATTTTTTGAATAAAGTTTGTACACATATTGCAGATATTGATTATGGTAAGATTAAACTTTATGTAGGTAATTATGATTTCTGGTATGAATCAAGTGAGTTGTTACAAAGACAAATGAGAGAGTCAAATAAGAAAAAAGAAGAAAAGATAAAAGAATTACAGTCATTTATTGCGAGATTCTCAGCAAATGCTTCTAAGAGTAAACAAGCAACTTCACGTAAGAAAATGTTAGAGAAAATTCAATTAGATGAAATTATTCCTTCATCTAGAAAGTATCCATATATTGATTTTAAGATTGAAAAACCTGCGGGTAAAGAGATTTTGAAAGTAGAAAATCTTACAAAAATTGTTGATGGTAAAAAGATTTTAGATAAGGTTTCTTTTACGATACTTAAGGGAGATAAAGTTACTTTTATTGCTCAGGATGATATGGTTAAGACAACTTTATTTAATATTTTGATGGGAAAAGAAAAGTATGATAAAGGTACTATTGAATGGGGAAAAACAATTAATCCAGGATATTTGCCACAAGATAATAATGAATATTTTAATACTGATAAAAATATAATGGAGTGGATTGGACAGTACTATGATATTAAGGATGAAACGGTCTTACGTGGATTCTTAGGAAGAATGTTGTTTTCTGGAGAAGATGTTTTTAAGAAAGTAAATGTTTTATCCGGAGGAGAAAAGGCACGTTGTATGTTATCAAAAATGATGCTTGAAAATCCAAACTTCTTAATATTGGATGAACCGACTAACCATTTGGATCTTGAAAGTATTACTTCTTTAAATAAGGGACTTGTTAATTTTCAGGGAGAAGTATTATTTACATCACGTGACTATGAACTTAATAGTACAGTTGCAAATCGTGTAATTGAAATACTTGAAGATGGTAAAATTATTGATAGAAGTATCCCTTATGAGGAATATATTGATAAGAAATAGTAGGTATAGTTATGGAAAAAAGTAAGGGTAGAGTTCGAAATTTTGTGGTATCTAATAGAGATTTATTTTGCGATATGTTGGCAAGAACTTTATGTAAAATGCAGGTACAATATGTCCAAATAGAAAATGAATTTCATTGTATGGATAAGATATTACGTTTTTATACTTTTGATGAGGGATTAGAGCTATTTGGAAAAGTAGATTTTGTTGGTTTTGAAGAAGATAAAATAATGTCTTTGGATCCACAAAGTTTGTTGTTTACCAAAAGCAAGGATGAGTTAAGCGATTTATTGATTGATTCACAACAGGAGTTTGAAAGATGTGATGATGCGGTTTGTTATTTTGGAAAAAGTGATGATAAGAAGAATTTCACTAGACAGAGAATTCAACAAGAAAACAAGAGTATTAATCAAAAAATTAAACAAAGTGGAATTCAAAAAAGAATGGTTCAAGGATATCGGAGACAGGTCTATAAAAAATATTAATTTTATTTGCTCGAGGTCATATGTATGTTATAATAGAGTAGAAGAAAAGAGGTTTTCATATGGGAAAAGTTTATGAACAAGCACTTAAATTTAAAGAAAGACATCCAATGACGATTGCTTGGAGATTGAGACAGAATGCGTCTGTTATTGAGAAACATTTAAATCCTGGAGAAAAGCCTTTGTATACTTTTGCGGCTCAAAAGAATGATAGTCCATTTAATATTTGGGGAACTGCGGTTATAACTCTTACAAATAAGAGAATTTTGATTGGTAGAAAAAGAGTTGTTTTTGGTTATTTTTATAATTCAATTACTCCTGATATGTTTAATGATTTAAAAATAACTAGTGGTATTATTTGGGGAAAAGTATATATTGATACTGTTAAAGAGTTTATTACGTTATCTAATGTTTCTAAAGAAGCGTTAGTGGAAATTGAAACAGAAATTTCATCATATATGATGGAAGAGAAGAAAAAATATGCTATTAACGATGAGGCAAATAAGTAGAGAAAGAAGACTTTATTTAAGTCTTTTTCTTTGGTATAATGGTTTTGGTGATAAGATATGAAAAAGGCTATGCCAATACTTTTAATAGTTGCTGTTTTAGGGATTATTTTGCAGGTGGTTGTGACCATTTTTATTACGGAGAAAGCAGCGGAGTATGTGATTTTGACTGAGGATAATGAATATAGGGTATCAGAAAAGTTGGAAGTTATTGATGATGTATCATTTTATGATTTTGGGGTAACTGATAAAGATGGTAATTTTTATACATTTTCTTTGAGTGAAAATTTTAATAAGCAAAGTGAAATAATTACGGATATTAAATATTTGGAATCGAATAATGTTAAATGTGTTTTTCCAATATATAAAAGAGAGGTAACAGATGATGTTTCTTGTTTATATAATGGAGAAGCAGTTAGCTATTCATATTTAAAACAGATTAATAATACAGATATTGACTTTATTGTTTCTAAGTTAAAGAATGATGATTATAATCATAATAGCTGGGATAGAGCAACACCAAGTAAGGTTAATTTATATAGTGATGGTAGAGGAATAGATGTTTATCAGGAAAATATTATGGATGATTATGTTTTCTTGATTTGGAGATATAAGGGACTTTATCTTTTAAAACATGATGAAAGTATAATAAAAGATTATTTGGATTTTGATGTTTATGATAATAGTATGTCTATTTTGGTTGGGAAATATTATGTTACGGCTGTTAAGAGGAGTAATGAGTTTAGAGTAAGTGAATTATTGTATTATAATACTAAGGATTTAGGAAAAGGTACAATTGAGTTATTGGACGCAACAAGTACTAATTTTTATTTCAATGGTGTATATAAGAATAAATTATATATGACTGATGTTGGAGCTCAGAAACAGTATGTTATTGATCCGGCTTTTGAAAAGGTAAGTATTGCGGGAAGTGCAGAATCTGATTTTATGAGTGTAGTTGATGGTAAAGTTAAGCGAGTATCTGTTAGTGAGTTTTTGAAAGAACCTGTATATTTTACTGATACTGTTCAAAATGAAGAAATTAGTTCTAAGTATGGTTTAGGATTAGAAATATATAAAGATAGACAATTTTATTTCTTTAAGACTAGTGATGGAGCAATATATAGAGCGTATGAAGAAAATCCTACGCAAGCGGAATTACTTTTTAAGTTTAGTAATTTAACTGAATGGAAAGTTGATAATGGTGATGTTATGGCAGTGGCCGGGGATACAGTTTATTTGTATACTGATTCTGAGGGGTTGATTCCGATTGCGGTAAATAACGAACTTAATTATAATCATAAAAATATAGTTGATTTTTGGAAGAAGTAAGAAATTACTTCTTTTCTTTTGCATATAGCTCAATTGTAAAGGTAAATTCCACTTTGTAAGGTTAAATTCCACCTTTTAATA
>CAYXZZ010000061.1:0-7418 GCA_964470055.1 uncultured Mycoplasma sp. | reverse complement strand
CGTGGGTATAGAAATTTAGAAGTAATAAATGGAAGAATAATAAATGTAACAGTAGAAAAGGAAACAACAAATAAATACTATGTATGTGTTTTAGTAGAAGAACAGGAAGTAAAAACAGAAAAAGTAAAACCAAGAAGTATAGTAGGAATAGATTTAGGAATAAAAGATTTAGTAGTAACTAGTGATGGAGAGAAATATTCTAATCCAAAAGAAATAGACAAATATGAAAAAAGAATAAAGAGGTTACAAAGGAAGTTATCGAGACAAATAAAAGGAAGCAATAATTATAATAAAACAAAAATAAGACTCGCAAGAGTTTATAGTAAACTAAAAAACAGCCGAAAATACAATTTGATAACAGTAGTAAATAAACTCGTAAAAGAACATGATATTATCGTAAGTGAAAAACTAGATGTAAAAAAGATGAGTAGTAACCACAATATAGCCAAGAAAATATTAGATGCCAGTTTCAATAAATTATGCTTGCTTATAAAATGGAAAACAGAACAGATTGGGAAATACTACTATCAAGTAGATACATATTATCCAAGTAGTAAAAAGTGTAGTCACTGTGACAACAAAACAAATAAAACAAATGATTTGGGGATAAGAAACTGGATTTGTGAAGAATGTGGAAACGAAAATGATCGAGATATCAATGCGAGTATAAATATTATGTATGAGGGAATAAAACTACATTATCAAAATTAAAAAAATGAAGATAAGTAAAATAAAATAAAAACAGAGTACGGCAGCGACTGTCGGAATTTAAGCCTATGGAGAACAGGGAATTCTCTGTCTCAGAAGTAGGAATATTGGGAGGTAACGACCAATGCGACAAAATTTATCTTGTCTTTTGTTCAAAAAATATATTTTCAACGTAATTATTGTGATATACTTAATATATAATTGATAGGAGGTAATAGTATGAAAAGAAGAAGAAAATCAAAACTTATGGTAATTGCTTCATTAGTAGTTGCAGTAATAGTGATGAGTATAGGGTTTGCGGTTTTTTCAAGTACTTTACTTATTACTTCTACTGCGACGGTAAAGCCTGATAGCTCATCTTTTGGAGTAAAGTTATATGCGGGAACTTCAACGACTGATACTAGTACTACGGTAACTGGTTCTACTAATACTTCAGCCACAGTTGGAACTGCGACAATTAATGAAGATAGAAATACGATAACAGGAGTTAGTGCAGGATTTACTGCTCCTGGGCAATCAGTTGTGTATACTTTTTATGCACATAATATAGGTGAGTATGAAGCATATTTAAGAAGTATTCTTTATGATAATGTTTCTGGACAATCTGTTCCTAAAGTTTGTTCCGCAACATCTTCTGATACGACAACATCATTAGTAGAAGATGCCTGTGAATATATAACTTTAACTGTTAATATTGGTAGTGCTTCAACGACTGATTCTTTATCTAGTATTAGTGGTCATAAGTTGGATAAGAGTGCATATGAAGCCGTTTATGTAACAATATCTTATGCATCTAATGGAGCAAGAGCCGATGGAGAATTTAATGTTTCATTTGGTGATGTTACAGTAGAATATAGTTCTGTAGATGCGACTTCTTAAAATAAAAAGTTATTTAAGTAATGAAAAAACTTCGATTAGTTCGAAGTTTTCTTTAGTTCTGATAAGTTTCTTTCTGCTTGTGGTTGGTTAAGATTTATTTTTCCATATTTGTCTTTTCTTTCGGCTGCTTTAATTATTTGAGCAAGAAGATTAACTGCAATTTGTTCAGTTTTTCGTTCAATATCTCTTAATGGGTTATATTCTACTAGGTCGTATGAGACGACTTGTTCCATATGTTTTATAATAATTTCATTTATTTTCATGGCTTGGTCAACATCTAAGCCATCATATTCTGGAACGGATACTCCTGGGGCAAAAGTAGGATCAATTACATCTAGGTCATAACTTATATGAATACCTTTGGTTTTTTCTCCGGCTATTTGGAAGGCTTCTTCCATAACCTGGTCGAGACCTTTTTCTTTGATGTCATTCATAGTGAAGACTGTGACACCGGAATATTTAAGATTTTCTTGTTCGGCAGGATCGATACTTCTGGCGCCAACTATGACTGCTTTGGTGGGATGGATAGTATTGCCATCGTGAAAATATCTTAATTCATGATTTTTATAACCAGTTATAGCGGCTAGTGGAAGACCGTGAATATTACCTGTAATTGTAGTATCAAAGGTGTTATAGTCAGCATGGGCATCTATCCAAATTATACCAAGGTCATTATATTTTTTGACGCTTGCGAGAGCAGAAGATACAGCCACGGAATGATCTCCACCGATTAAAATGGGAAAGAAATCTTGGCCGATTTTTTCACAGATGACTTTATATAAAGTTGTATTAAAACGATCAATTTCGTATTCATTTTTTCGTCTATCAGAGAGATTTCTACTTTTTAAGATACTTTCATCTTGAATAAATGAGATTCTGTCACCTTTGTAGAAACTTTGTAAATCATTACTAAGTTGAACTGGTCCTAAGTGGGCTCCATCAATATGGACACCTAAATCACTTCCGGCACCAATAATCATTGTTTTCATTATTTATCACCTTAACTAATTTTAACGTAAATTAAATGTTATATCAAGGAAAAAACTTTAAATTACAAAATCTTTACTGTATAATAAAGATGGTGATTGAAAATGAAAAAATTAAATGATTTGTATCCAGGAGTGGGGACAGATATAGTTATTAAAAGAATAGCAATTAATTCTAAAGAGGTTGAACCTGGAGATTTATTTGTATGTACAATGGGTGTTACTGCTGATAGACATGATTTTATTGATTCGGCTATTGAAAATGGAGCGGCAGCAGTTATTGTCAGTAAAGATGTTGGAGAAAAAACGATTCCAATTATTAAGGTTCCAGATACTAATCGAGAACTTCCATATTTATGTCAGAAGTTTTATGATTATCCAGATACTAAACTTAAGATGATTGGTGTTACTGGAACTGATGGGAAAACAAGTACGTCTACTATTATTCAAAGTTTAATTGGTAGTGATACTTGTGGATATATTGGAACTAATGGAAGAAGTTGTGCGGCTTTTAGTGGAGATAATCCAAATACGACACCTGATGCACATTTGTTGTATGATTACTTGGATGAGTTTGTAAGATTTAATTGTAAGTATGCGGCAACTGAGGCTAGTAGTGAGGCATTTTTTAGAGGAAGACTTCAAGCAATGCAGTATGATGTGGCAGTTTATACGAATATTACTAGTGAACATTTAAATATTCATGGTTCTTTTGAAAATTATGTTGCGTGTAAGTTACAATTATTCAAACAGACTAAGAGTGATGGAATCTGTATTTTAAATAAAGATGATAGATATTATGATGTAGTGCTTGCTGCTTGTAATGGACAAGTTTATACGTATGGATTAGGTAGTGACAATACTTTACAAATAGTTAATTTTAAAGTATTTCCTAATAAAACAGATATTACTTTTAATTATAAAGGAAATTATTTTGATGTTGAAAGTCCATTACTTGGGGATTTTAATGTATCTAATTTGGCTGCTGCTTTACTTACTTGTTTGGAATTAGGTTTTAAACTAGAAGATTTACTAAAAAATATTAGTAGTTTAAATGTAGATGGTAGATTACAATTACTTAATACGAAGACACCTTACTATGTTATGGTTGATTATGCTCATACGCCTAATGGAATAACTAGATTACTTAACTTTGTACATACTTTGGATATTAATCGAAGTATTGTGGTAATTGGACAAGCGGGAGAAAGGGATTCTATAAAAAGACCACAAGTAGGAGATGTCGTGGTAAATAATGCAACTTATGCGATTTTTACGTATGAAGATCCTAGAAGCGAAGAACCGGCTATGATTTGTGAAGATATTATTAGAAACTTTAAGGGTATTAAGGATAATTATGAAATAGTAATTGATAGAAGAGAAGCCATTCAAAAAGCAATAAATATGGCAAATGAAAAGGATATGGTTTTAATACTTGGAAAAGGTAATGAAACATATCAGAAATTAAAGAATGAAACTATTTATTTTAATGATGTTGAAGAGGCTTATCAGGCTGTAGTAAATAGAAATTTAAAAGAAGAAATATCAAGATAATTTATAGAAAGGTTGCGGTATGAAACTTTTTTTCATATTTAAATATAATATATAGAAAGGAGAATGCCTATGTATTATGGTGGATGCTGCAACTATGGATGTAATAACAATAGTGGTTACTGGATTTGGATTATTTTAATAGTATTTATAATTTTATTCTTATTTAGAAATAATGATGGCAATAGTTGCTGTAATAGATAGGAAGTGCTAAAGGGTACTTCCTTTCTGCTGGTTGGTGTGATATAATATGCAACGAAAAGAAGTGATTAGATGCAAAAACATGAGAATTTAGATATATGTAAGGAATGTGGAGGAAGATGCTGTAAGAAATGTGGTTGTGATTATTCAGTGAAGGATTTTCATGATTTAACGTATAATGGGTTGTTGCAAGTATTGACGATGGAAGATAAGTCGATTGTTGCGGCACTTAATTTTAAGACTTTAAATAATGGAAAGTTTATTGCTGAGCCATTTTTGTACTTAAGGGCTAGAAATGTTGATCGGGACGTTGTTGATTTAGTGTCAATGAAGACTAGATGTTCGTTGCTTACGGATCAGGGGTGTAGTTATGACTATGAACACAGACCTTTTGGAGGTAGAAATTTGGTTCCTTCAAGAAAACAGGATGGTCCTTGTAGACCAGATGAGGATCCTTTGGAAATGTTAAAACTATGGGAACCATATCAAAAACAATTGCGAAAGATTGTTAAAAATTATACGGGGATGACAGTAGAAGCAAAGGTTAGTTATGATGTTGAGACTTTATTTTTGGATATATTAAATAAGAATTTTAAAAATGTGGCAAGAGGCGAGATGGAAGAATTAGAAAAGTTTATTCCTTTACTATCAAGAGCCTTTCCAGAGGAGAGAAAAAGGGCAGTTGAAAGATATAGAGGTACTGGATATAATGTTTTTTCTAAAAGAAAGTTTACAGATGTTTAAGGCAAGAAAGGGCTAATTTCTTGCTTTTTTCTTTATTTAGAGATATATTTTAATAAGGTGAATGTAGTGATAAAGAAAATTATAAAACTGATATTAATTATATTTTGGATGGGTTTAATATTTTCTTTTTCTAGTGATACTGGTTCTGTTTCGACGAAAAAGAGTGATGGCTTTATAATTAGAGTTGTGGAAGTTGTTAAGGGAAGGGAATTATCTGAAGAAGAGAAGGAAAAGTGGACTACTTATTTAGTAAAACCGGTTCGAAAAGGTGCACATTTGAGTGTTTATTTCGTACTTGGGATTTTAATTTTTAGTTTTGTGATAGAATTGATACCGTTAGGCTGTAAATCTAGTTTATTATCCATTATTTTTTCATTTATATATGCTTGTAGTGATGAGATACATCAGTATTTTGTTCCTGGTAGAAGTGGAATGTTTATGGATGTTATTATCGATACAATTGGGGCAAGTATAGGAATTTTATTAGTAGTATTTGTGGTAAGGATGTGGAGAAGACGTGAGCAAAAAGAAAGAATTGGCTAAAAATACAATTATTATATTTATAGGAAAGGTATGTACGCAATTAATATCTTTCTTTTTACTGCCTTTATATACGGGTTATTTAACTACTTCGCAGTATGGTACTGTTGATTTAATTCAGACATATGTTAGATTATTGGTTCCACTTATTACGATCGAGTTAGAGATGGGAGTATTTAGATTTTTAATAGATGCTAGAGGGAAAGATAAAGATACAAAAGAGGTTATGACTAATAATTTTATGATATTATTCATGTCTTTATTGTTATTTAGTGGGGGGTATTTAATTGTAACGCAGTTTGTAAAAATTGATTATAGACTCTTAATTTTATTTGATGTATTTATTTGTACGATTACTGGTAATTTATTGCAGGTGACACGTGGTTTTGGAAAGACGTTAGATTATTCTATTGCGTGTATAATTACTGGAGTAATGACTGTTGTTTTAAACATTATTTTAATTGTTTTTTGTGGATTAAGGGTGCCAGGAATGATTATTTCAATGGCAGTGGCAAATGGACTTGGAGCCTTATATTTATTTATTAAATTAAAAATGTATAAGTATTTTGATAAGGAATTGGTTAATGGTGGATTGGTTAAGAGTATGATTAAATATTCAGCACCTTTGGTTCCTAATGATATTAGTTGGTGGATAGTGAGTGTTAGTGATAGAAGTATTATTTCTTTGGTACTAGGTACAGCGGCTAATGGAATTTATTCAATTAGTAATAAGTTTCCAACGTTACTTTCAAGTGTTTTTTCAATATTTAATATGTCTTGGTGTGAGAGTGCAACACTTCATATAAATAGTGAAGATCGAGATGAGTTTTTTTCTGATATATGTAATACGGTTGTGAAACTTTTTTCTTCATTAGGAGTGGGAATGATTGCTTGTATGCCATTTGTGTTTCCATTATTGATTGATTCTAGTTATAATGAGGCCTTTATTTATATTCCGATTTTGGCTTTAGGAGTTACTTTTAATATTGGAGTTTCATTATATAGTTCTATTTATATTGCGAAGAAGATGACTAAACAGGTGGCAATGACTTCTATTATGGGAGCAATTATAAATATTGTTGTTAATGTAGCACTTATTAAGTATATTGGTCTTTATGCTGCGGCTATTTCAACAATGGTTTCGTATTTTGTAATGATGCTTTATAGACATTTTGATTTAAAGAAATATTTAAATATTAAATATGAGAAGGGAATTTTTTTTAAAACAATATTAATTTTTACTTTTGCTATTTTCTTGTATTATCAACGTAATGTTATTTTAAATGTTATTAATTTGGTTGTGGTAGTTATTTATGCAGTGATTATTAATAAAGAGTTTTTGCTTGGAACATGGAATAGTGTTAGGAAAAAATTAAAACGTAGTTAGACAAAAAATGCTAAATTAAGACATATAATTCATTGGAGTTGATTATATGTTTTTTTTATTTGATGTTTTAAAAAATTTATTTTGTTTTACTGGGAGTTATTCAACGGATGCTTTTAAGGAACCGTTGAGTAGTGAAGAGGAAGAGAAGTTTATTAAGTTGAAGTTGGAAGGAGATAAGGAGGCAAGAAATAAACTTATCGAACATAATTTACGATTAGTTGCACATATTATAAAAAAATATGAAAGTAAATATGTGTCAAATGAAGATCTTATTAGTATTGGGACAATTGGTTTAATTAAGGGAATTGATACTTATTCACCGGATAAAGGAGTTAAAATTACTACGTATTGTGCTAGATGTATAGAAAATGCAACTATCACCTAAAAGAACTCTATGTTGCAATAAATGACCTATTTTCAAA
>CAYXZZ010000060.1:0-7755 GCA_964470055.1 uncultured Mycoplasma sp. | reverse complement strand
AAAAACTTACATTTTAGGTAATGAAATGTGCGGACACTTAATATTTCCATTTATAGCTAATTTTTAAGATGTTAAAAAGGTTGCATAATAATTACTTTTGTGTTAATATATTTGTATTGTTATCGGAGGTGTGGTTAATGGAAACAGCACTTTTAATTATTTCGATTTTATTAATTATAATCGTACTTTTACAAAGTGGAAAAGCTGAAAGTGCAGCACAGATTTTGTCTGGTGGTAATTCAGATTTATTTACTAAGCGTAAAGAACGTGGTTCTGAACTATTTATTAGTAGATTAACTTTATTTTTAGGACTAAGTTTTTTTGCAATATGTTTAGTTTCAATGTTTATTAAATAGGACCGAGTGGTCCTTTTTCTTTTGGAAAAAGGGACTAGTTATATTATAAAAAATGAAGTATAATAATTGATAGGATGTGATGCTATGCGAGAACGAATATTAGACGTTTTAAAAGAAAGCGATAAGGCGCTAGATGTTTATGAATTGCAGGATTCTTTGGGGATTGATTCTGTTGAAGAAACTAGTTCTCTGATGGAAAATTTAAGAAAACTTGAAGATGAGGTTATAATTTATCATTCAAATAAGGATAAATATATGATGCTTGATAATAGCCATTTGAGAAAAGGTATTATGCGAGCAAATAAAAAGGGATTTGGATTTGTAGAAATTGAAAATATGGAAGATGACGTTTATATTTCTCAAGAAAATATGAATGGTGCTATTCATGATGATATTGTTTTAGTTGAAATTACAAGTAAAATGACTTTGGACAGATTAGAAGGTAGAGTTCTTCGGGTTATAAAAAGACAAGTAGAAAGATATATTGGAGAGATTAATTTTGATAAAAAAGGTAAAGGTCATATTACTTTAGATGATTCGAAGATTAAACTTAATATTGAAGTTCCTAAGGATAAAGCAATGAATGCTGTTGATGGTCATAAAGTCGTTGTTGAACTTGTAAAAAAACTAAATAAGAATACAAAGTATGAAGGTAAAGTATTGGAGATTATTGGTCATAAACATGATCCGGGTGTTGATATTTTATCAATTATTTATAAGTATAATATTAATGTTGAATTTCCAGATGATGTTAAAGAGGAAGTTAAGACTATTCCTATGGAAGTTAGTGATGAGGATTTAGTTGGTAGAAGAGATTTACGTAATATGGAAATATTTACTATTGATGGTGATGATACTAGGGATATTGATGATGCTATTTCAATTGAAAGACTGGCTAATGGTCACTATAAATTAGGTGTTCATATTGCGGATGTTAGTTACTATGTTAAAGATGGTAGTCCACTTGATAATGAAGCAATGGAAAGAGGAACGAGTGTTTATCTTGTTGATAGAGTTATTCCAATGCTTCCGCATGAGTTATCTAATGGAATTTGTTCGCTTAACCCAAATGTAGATAGACTTGCAATGTCTTGTGTAATGGAAATTGATGAGTCTGGAAAGACTGTTGATTACGAAATTTTTGAAAGTGTTATTCGTTCAAAGATTCAAATGACTTATAAGAAAGTTAATAGTATTTTAGAAGATAATGTTGTACCTGAAGGATATGAACCATATGAAAAGTCGTTACGTTTGATGGCTGAACTTGCTGAAATATTACGTAAATATAAAGTTAAACGTGGTTATATTGATTTTGGTGTTCAAGAAGCAAAGATTTTAGTGGATGAAAATTGTAAACCAACAGAAGTTGTCTTAAGGGAACGTTGTGTTGGAGAAAACTTGATTGAAGATTTTATGATTGCGGCAAATGAATGTGTTGCGACTCATATTTTCTATATGGGTTTACCGTTTGTATATCGTGTCCATGAAGTTCCAAAAGAAGAAAAAATTAGAAGCTTCTTAACTTTTATTAGTGGACTTGGTTATACCGTTGCGGGTGATGTTAAAGATACAAAGCCAACGACAATGCAAAGAATATTGAAGAGTTTAGAGGATAAACCAGAGTTTAAGATTTTATCTAGTTTGTTACTTAGAAGCATGCAGAAGGCTGTATATAAACCTGAAAATCTAGGACACTATGGACTTGCGAGCCCTTGCTATACACATTTTACTTCACCTATTAGACGTTATCCTGATACAACAGTTCATAGATTACTTAGAACTTATTTGTTCCAAGGAAAAGCGGATATGGCAACTGTAAAAAAATGGGAAGAGAAGTTGGTCTATATTACAGAACATTCTTCATCAAGAGAAAGAGCGGCTGTTGAATGTGAACGAGAAGTTGAAGATATGAAAATGGCTGAATATATGGAAGAACATATTGGAGAAGAATTTGAGGGAATGATTTCTTCTGTTACAAGTTTTGGAATGTTTGTAGAACTTGATAATTTGATAGAAGGGTTAGTACCTCTTAGAGATATGAATGATTTCTTTCATTATGATGAAGAGCATATGACGTTAACTGGTGAGAGAACACATATGAAGTATGCAATTGGAGATAAAGTTCTTGTCAAAGTTGTAAGGGCTTCACGAGAAGAGAAGACTATTGACTTTGAAGTTATTAAGAAGGTGTAGTATGGAAAAGAAAGTTAGAATAAAAAGATGGATATTTATTGTAATAATTGGCTTAGTTTTAGGTAGTTTGATTAGTGGTGGATATTATCTTTATTCTAACTTTTTTGTTGATGATGATTATGAAGAAGCAGTGGGTAAAGAGGCTGTTAAGAAGCCTAAAACATATGAATTTAAATTGTTTATGGTAGGCGATGCTTTAATTCATGAATCTGTTTATTATGATGCTAGAACATCTAATGGTGGATATGACTTTAAACCGATGATTGAATTAATTAAACCAATTGCCTCAAGTTATGATTTGGCTTATTATAATCAGGAAACTATTTTAGGAGGTTCTTCTATTCCATATTCAAATTATCCAAGATTTAATTCTCCACAAGAAGTGGGGGATGCAATGATTGATGCAGGATTTGATTTAGTGTCACTTGCGACTAATCATACAATGGATAAGGGTGAACAGGGAGTAATTAACTCAGTTAATTATTGGAAGAGTAAAGAAAATATTATTACAGCTGGTTCTTGGACTTCACAAGTAGAAAGAGATGAAGTAAAAATTTATGAGAAGAATGGAATTAAATATGCCTTTTTCTCTTATACTACTTGGACAAATGGACTAAATACGCCTACTGGCAAAGAGTATTTAAATAATGTTTATTCTGATGCAAAAGCAAAGGCGGATATTGAAAAAGTTAGAGAACAAGTTGATGTTGTAATAGTTGCGATGCATTGGGGTGTTGAATATTCATTGGGTGTATCTGAGGATCAGACTCGTATTGCGAATTATTTATCTGAATTAGGTGTAGATTTAATTATTGGGGCTCATCCACATGTCGTTGAACCTGTTGAATATATTAATAATGGTAAAACGTTTGTTATTTATTCGTTAGGAAATTTTATTTCTGGGCAAATTGGAGTGGAAAGATTAACTGGATTGATGATGGAAGTTACGGTTAAGAAAGTTGTTGATGTTGATGATAGTGTTACGGTGACAATTGAGAATCCAAAAGCAGATTTAACTTATACCAGATATTTCCTTAATTCAAGTAATCGTAATTTTAAGGTCTTTCCTTATTCGCAATTAAATGATAGTATATTATCTAACTATCAAAGTTATTATGAGAAATATAAGGCTGTTGTAAGTTCGAGGTATTCTGAACTACAGTGGGGTATTACAGGAGCGTGATTATATGGAAATTGTTAATAGAAAAGTATATCATGATTATTTTGTAGATGATGTTTATGAGGCAGGGATTGTTTTAACGGGTACAGAAATTAAGTCTATTAGAAGTGGTAATTGTAATATAAAAGATTGTTATGCAATTATTAAAAATGGGGAAGTATTTTTATTAAATATGTATATTGGACAATATAAGGAGGGAAATATTTTTAACCATTCAGAAACTAGAAGTAGAAAATTACTGTTACATAAAAAGGAAATTAAAAAGTTGGATGAGGGAATTAAATTAAAAGGAATAACTTTGGTTCCTGTAAAATTATATTTTAAAAATAATAGGTTAAAAGTTAGTTTAGGTGTTTGTCGTGGTAAGAAAGGTTATGACAAACGAGAATCCATTAAACAAAGAGATATTAAAAGAGAAGTTGCGAAGAGTTTGAAGAACTACTAGCAACTTTTCTTTATATTTTGAAAAATGTATTATAAATACTTATATTTTGATTTAATGCATAATAAAAGAACTAAAATTATGATGATTTTAGTTCTTTTTATAGTTTTCTTCGAAATATTTATATAATTTATTGCATTCTTCTTTGTCCATTTCATTTTTATTTTCATAAGGATAGGGAATATTCATGGTTACATATTTTTCTCTTCCTAAGCGATGGAATGGTAAGAAGTCAACTCGTTCGACATTTTTAATCTTTTTTAGATATTTTATTAAACTATCCATATATTCGTAGTTATCCATAATATCTGGTACTACTACTTGTCTTATCCAGACTGGTTTATTTTGTTTATTAATTTCTTCAATAAACTTTTCTGTTTCATCAATATCTAGACCTGTTATGTCTTTGTAGCCTTGTCTAGTTGTATGTTTTATATCTAGAAGAATTAAATCAATATATTTTAAGACTTCTTCATAGTCTCCAAGGCCAACTCCGGCTGTATCAAGAGCAATATGAATTCCTTCTTGTTTTAGAAGTTTGGATGTTTCGATAATGAATTTACTATGAATGAGTGGTTCACCTCCGGAGAAGGTGACGCCACCTTTGTCTTTAAAATAGGTTTTATATTTTTTTATTTTATCCACAAGCTCCTGTGGAGAATAATTGTTTTCTTTTTTTGTCCACATTTCTGGATTGTGACAATATTTACAGCGTAACTTACATCCGTTAAAGAATACTACTACACGTATTCCTGGGCCATCAACTAAACCGAATGATTCAATCGAGTCGATACTGGCACGTATATTATCTTTTTTCATGGAATGTTCTTGAAATTACTTCTTCTTGTTGTTTTCTAGTTAATCTGTTGAAGTGAACTGCATATCCTGAGACACGGATTGTAAGTAATGGATATTTTTCTGGATGTTCCATAGCATCGATTAGTGTTTCACGATTTAAAACGTTAACATTTAAATGATGTGCTCCTTGAGCAAAGTATCCATCCATAACATCTACTAAGTTTTCAATTTGTTCTTCTTTATTGGCACCTAAAGTACTTGGAACTATTGTGAATGTATTAGAAATACCATCTTTACAACAGTCTCCATATGGAAGTTTGGCTACTGAGTTAAGTGAAGCAATTGCTCCAGATTTATCTCTTCCATGCATTGGATTGGCTCCTGGTGCGAATGGAACTCCGGCTTTTCTTCCGTCTGGGGTTGCGCCTGTTTTTGAACCATATACTACGTTTGATGTGATTGTTAGTACTGAAAGAGTTGGCTCAGCATTTCTGTATGTTTTATGTTTCTTTAATTCTGATGAGATTTTATTTACGATTTCAACAGCAATGTCATCGGCTCTATCATCATCATTTCCATATTGTGGATAATCTCCTTCAATTTCGAAGTCGATGGCAAGTCCATCTTCATCACGAATTGGTTTAACTTTAGCATATTTGATGGCTGAAAGAGAATCTGCAGCTACTGAAAGACCAGCAATTCCGTAGGCCATATATCTATGTACATTTGTATCGTGTAAAGCCATTTGTCCTGCTTCATAAGCATATTTATCATGCATATAGTGAATAATATTCATTGCACTTGAATAGATTTCTGCAACTTTTTCAAGGGCTTTGAAATATACTTCTTTAACTTTTTCATAATCAAGATATTCATCTTGCATGATCTCGAATCCTTCAAGAACCTTTTCTTTTTTAACTTCGTCGATTCCACCATTAATTGAATATAATAGGGCTTTGGCTAAGTTACAGCGTGCTCCAAAGAATTGCATATCTTTACCAATGCGCATTGCAGATACACAACAAGCAATTGCATAATCGTCTCCATAGATTGGACGCATTAAGTCATCGCTTTCATATTGAATAGCATCTGTATCAATTGACATTTTTGCACAGTATTTTTTGAAGTTTTCTGGAAGTTTTTCACTCCATAAAACAGTCATATTTGGTTCTGGTGCAGGATTAAGATTTGTTAATGTATGTAGAATACGGTAAGAACTTTTTGTTACCATATGGTGATTGTGATTATTTACACCGCCAATACTACATGTAACCCAAGTTGGATCTCCTGAGAATAATTCATCATAATCAGGTGTTCTTAGATGTCTCGCTAGACGTAGTTTAATTACGAATTGATCAATTAATTCTTGAGCTTCTTCTTCAGTAATTAAACCTGCTTCTAGATCTCTATTGATGTAGATATCGAAGAAGGCATCAACTCTACCTAAACTCATAGCGGCACCGTTATTTTCTTTGATTGCAGCTAGATATCCGAAGTATGTCCATTGAACTGCTTCTTTTGCGTTACTTGCTGGTTTTGAAATGTCAAAGCCATAAGTTGCAGCCATTTGTTTGATTTCATCTAAGGCTCTATATTGCATTGAAACATCTTCTCTTAGTTGAATTAATTTAGCAGACATTGGTCCAGTTAGTCCATCCCATTCTTGTCTTTTTTGCTCTTGTAGAAAATCAATTCCATATAAGGCAATACGTCTATAATCACCAATGATTCTACCACGTCCATATGCATCTGGTAGACCTGTTAGTAATCCTACGTGACGGGCTTTTCTAATGTCACTTGTATAGGCATCAAATACTCCTTGGTTATGTGTTTTTCTGAAAGTATTAAAGTATTTATCTACTTCAGCATTTAATTTGTAGTTGTATGCTTCTAGTTCTTGATATACCATTCTGATTCCACCGTAAGGGTTTACGATTCTTTTTAATGGTGCATCTGTTTGTAATCCAACGATTACATCATCGTCTTCACAGATATATCCTTTATCGAATGCATTAATTCCTGACATATGATTTACATCGATATCAAGAACATGTTTTTCTAATTCTTCTTTTAATAGTTCTTCACATTTATTCCATACTTTTTCTGTTTTTTTAGTTTTTGGTGCTAAAAAAGATTCATCTCCATCGTATGGTTTATAGTTTTTTTGAATGAAGTCACGAACATTAATAGATTTTGTCCAACTTCCTTCATTGAAATTTTTCCATTGTTCCATGTGTAACGACCTCCGATTATTAGTATACCATAAAATGGCTTGTTTTAATCTTTATTTTGATAGACTAGACATGTTTTTTTGGCAATAGTTGACATTGTTTTTTTTGAATTGATATGTTATAATCTTTGTACATGGGGCTGACTTGGTTTCGACGGGAATATTTGAGCATAGATGGCAAGTCGAATGTCCACGTCACGGACATAAAAAAATAAATGCAAACAAAATTAAAAATGCAGTAGCAAACTTATTTGGTGGAAACCAAGCAGTTGCTTTTGCCTAACATTAATAATATAAAGGCCTGCGCTTTCTCTTAATCTTTACTCGTGGATTATTTGAAAGCTCGATTTAGCGAGTTATGTCTACTTGTTGCCTAGCTAGTAGAAAGAAAATTTAGGCTGGTATACTATTTTGGTCGTTAATTACTTGGATGGTATATGAGAACAATTAGTTAACTAAGCTTGTAGAGGTTTATGTAGCTTTATTTTCGGACAGGAGTTCGATTCTCCTCAGCTCCACCAGATTGATAGGAAACTCGAACTTTTCGAGATTAAAT
>CAYXZZ010000059.1:0-7765 GCA_964470055.1 uncultured Mycoplasma sp. | reverse complement strand
ATAACAAAGGTTTTTCTTTTTTTATGTCTTGCCCCAAATAATTTTACACTATCCACATGAACTATAGTTTGACATAAACTATAATAAATGCTATAATCATAGCAATTGAAAGGGAGAGATTATTATGTTTAAATTAGTAATTAATCAATTTAATCATCATCATAATAGTCTGCACTTGTTAATACGACATTAGAATTTCGTAGATACAAGTGCTATTTGTCGTGCTTGTATCTAGTGTAATAAACGATAAATAATCTCTATTATGCTACTGCAAGCACTGCAGTAGCATTTTTTAATTGAAAAATAAAAAAAATGAGGAGATTATTATGGGAAATTTAAATGAAAATTGGGTAAAAGATTGTAGTGAAGGATATACTGTTGAAGAATTAAAAAGAATAAGAAGTGAAATTATAAATTGTAGTAATACATATAAAGATGTGTTTAATGGTGCTCCATTTTATGAAAGTTGGAGTTTAGATAGTGCATTTCAAGAAATAAGTTCTTATATAGGAGATAATGCGCTTATATTAACTTCTAAATATAGAGAACAAGTAATAGGATTTTTAGTTGCAATAAATAAGGTTCCTGAAAGTCAACGCCAATATGTACAATATTTAGAAAATATAAAGTTTATTGAAGAAATTGGAGTTTTACGTAAATTTAGAAAAAATGGCGTTGCTAGTGAAATGGTTAGAATCTTGTTATTAAATTATTTAAGCGTTAGTGATATGTATTTGGGCTATAGAACGAACGCTATGAGATATTTTGATTATAATGGGTCTGAAAGTTTTGAGAGTGCTGTTATGAGAGTTCAAGAAGAAGATAGAATTAAAAGAAGAAATGGTGAAGAAATAATTATTCCAGAATTTAGTTTAGATGAAAAACAAAAATTTATAAACAAATATATTGAGTTAATTAAAAATAGACCTGATTTAGATGTATCTAATTCAAGTGCTTTATTTAGAAATATATTTGGTGTAATAGATTATAGTAGGATAGATGGAAATTATTCTTTTCAAAAAGATCCAACGGGTGCTGGAAATGAACGCATCTTTCCTATTATAGATTTATCTAAGACTTTGAGTTTAACAAAAAAGGAGAAATAATTATGAATTCAAAAGAAATATTAAAAAAATTAATAAATTATAATACAATTAATGATAAAGAAAATAAGCAAATTATGAACTATATTGAGCGATATTTAAAAGAATTAGGATTTATAACTGAGTATAAAAGTAAGTGTCTTGTTATGAGTAATGGAAAAGATTGTAATATAGGTTTTTTAGGACATACTGATACTGTATCCTATTCAAATGATTGGTCATTTCAACCTTTTGAATTAAGTGAAGTGGATGGAAAATTATATGGGCTTGGAACTAGTGATATGAAAGGTTCAATAGCGGCTATTCTTTCGGCGTTATCAAAAATAGATTTTAGTAAAAGTAAAAAAGGAATAAAATTATTTTTTACGTATGATGAGGAAATAGGATTTTCTGGAATTAATGAATTAGTTGATAAAGAAATTGTTTTTCCAAAATATATGATAATTGGAGAACCAACTAATAATGAAGTAATAAATGCGAGTAAGGGGTTATTAGAACTTAAAATAACTTTTAAAGGAATAGCATCACACTCTAGTAAGCCGGAAGAAGGAATAAATGCAATAGAAAATTGTATCAGTTTTATTAATAATTTAAAAAATTATTATAATGAATTAAAACAGGAAACTATGGATTCAAAATCTGCAACAATGAATATAGGAGTAATAAATGGTGGGAGAAATACTAATATAGTTCCTGATAACTGTGAAGTGTTAATTGACTTTAGAACAATATCTGAAAATCAAAATGAAAATATTATTAAGAAAGTAAACGATTTTATTAGAAATTGTGAGGCAACTTGTGAAATAATTAATAATATTAATCCCTTTTCAAATGTTTCTGAAAAAATTAATATGAGTGATTTTATAACTGAAGCAAGTTTTATAGAATCAAAAAATAAATATATTTTAGGTGTTGGACCAATCAAGGCTCATAAAAAGGATGAATTTATAACAATAGATAGTTTAAATAAATTAGAAGAACAATATATAGAAATAATAAAAGAAAAATGTGAAGATACAAAATGTTAAATGGGGATATGTTTTTTACTTAAAGAATAACTAGTAAGGCATTATATTAAAAAAATCATTTGGAGAATATTAGAAATGCCAACACTTTTGAAATGTTGTGCGTTTTTATTTTTGAATAATTGAGGTATAATGTTAGTATAGGAGTGTTGAATATGGATAACAGATATACAATTATTAAGGATTTAGTGGTACAAGCAAGTAGAAGATTACGTGATGCGGGAATTTCTATTGATGAGGCTGATATTGATAGGATAGTACAAGATTTTAATACTAAGGATGTTTCTATTTCACAAATAAGAAGTGAGATTAAAGGAATGGAAAGAAGTAGAATGATAGAACGTGAAATTCAAGAAATGCTTGTATCTTCTTTAGATGTTGCGAGGAATTTACAAAGTTTATCTGTTCAACACAAAGGTATTACTTTACATAATCAGGATATTGATTTGATGATGATTGCGACTAGTAATAATTTTTCTGAACTTGCTGAGGTGATGGAAAAAGTTACTAATATAAGTTTGCCAGAAGGATTTGAAGAGGGAGACTTTTTTGAATATCGCCAAAGAGTATTTGAGGCATATCAGGATTCTTTAAGTTCAAGGAATGATAGTATTTTAACTCCTGGTATTAATTTGGCTAGAAAGATTGAGTATTTAGGACAAAGTGGTGTTGTTAGTTCGGAAGAAATGTTTACAATTAATAAGATTATTGCAGAGAATAAAGACAGTGGTGTTTCGGCAATAATGCAGGCTTTTAGAGATAATTTTGAGGAAGATAAAGTTCATGAAATGCTTCTTACTATTAGAGATTTTAGTCCGATAGAAAAAGAGGGGATTAAGAGTAGTACACTTGATGCATATAGAATGTTGTATGATCAATTAAAATATAGTTATGATTCAATAACGTTGGATGAAGAAGTTAAGTATGGAAAAGTAATATTACAAGATGGAACTTATGATGATAGACATTTACGTAAGTCGCTTGAGTTTGCGAAGAGTCTTGGAAAAACGATGCGAATGAATACTTTGGTATTTTATATGGATTGTCCTAAGGATATATATGAAATGGATGAAGGTGTTGAAGCAACAAAAGAAGCAAAAGAAAAATTAGGTTTTTATATTAGTGAAGTGTCTAAAACATTGAGTGAATATTGTGATGTTGTTAGAAGCGTTGATGTATTTAATGAATTATTAAATCGTCATCCAATGGTAGGAGAAGTTTTCTATATGCTTAGAGGTGATATTACGCAACATGAGGATATGGAAAATTTTGATAATATTGATGCAGGGTGGTTAAAACATTTAAGTGTTGAGGATATTTGTGATGTTTTGGTTGCGGCTAGAGAAAATTTACCTCAAATGGATTTTATGTATAATGATGATTATTTAACTGATCCGGAAAAGATCCCTGCGACAATTGAACTCATTAAAAGAATTCAGGATTATAGTAAAGGTCTTGGAGTTACTTTGATTGATAGTGTTGGTACACAAATGCATATTGATAATGACGTTTCTAAAGAAGAAATAAGACAGATGTTTTTATCGCTTGGAGAGTTGGGGCTTCCTATTGAAATTACAGAGTTTGATTTAGCGATGACTAGTGGAGTTGATGGATTAACTTCTGAGCAGATTGAATTTATTCGTCAGAAAAAGATTAATGAAGTATATGAAGTGATTGAAGAGTTAAAGGATAAATGTAATATTTTGGGAATTACTATTTGGAGTAAGACTGATAGTCAAAATTTTAGAGTTAGTTTAGCCAATGAGGAATTGTTGGAAGCGGGGATGGAGCCAGTTTCTAGTTTACATGGAGGAATGTTTACAGAAAAGATGGTACCAAAGTCGGCAGAGTTTTCTAAAAAAATTAGAAAAGGAAACTTTAATTATCATACTCATACTAGTAGATGTGGTCATGCGAGTGAAGCAATTGATGATGAGTACGTAGTTGCGGCAAGAAATATGGGAATTTCTGTGTTAGGATTTACTGATCATGTTCCGTTTTCTGAACTTGAGTATTGGGATTCTAAAGGAAGAATGTATATTAGTGAAGTTGATGAGTATATTAAGTCAATTGGAAGACTAAAAGAAGAAAATCCTGATATGACGATATTGTGTGGTTTTGAGGCGGAATATTCACCTATGAAAAAGGGATTTTTAGGGGATTTGCGTGATAAATGTGATTATATGATTTTGGGACAACATTATGTTACAGAGGGGATTAGGAATGTTTCTTGTGAGAATAATGTTAATTATCCAATTCAATATGCGAAAATGGTTTGTGAAGCAATGGAGACAGGAATGTTTGATATTGTTGCTCATCCAGATATATTTATGCAGTATCGTGATAGTTTTTCTACAGATAATGAAAAAGCAGAGTTTTTGGGGAATGCTAAAAAGGCTAGTTATATGATTTGTGAAAAAGCAAGAGAAATTGGTGTTTTATTGGAATTGAATACTGCTGGTTTAGAAAAAGGATTGTTAAGTGATGGGCAATATGGATATCCACATTCGTTATTTTGGGAAATTGCTGGTGAAGTTGGGAATTCAGTTTTGTTTGGCGTTGATGCACATGATCCTAGTCAAATTATGAATATTGATAGTGATAGAAAAGAAATTGAAGGAGTTATTGATACTACTTCCTTAAAATTAGTTGATGATTATAATCTTGTAGATGAACGTAGGAACAATACCATGATTCAACAATTATATGAGGATAGTAGAAAAAGTTCAGTGACTTATGAAACTGCTTTAATTGGGGAGATTATTGCAGGTAGTGATGTTGATATGTCGGAAGATGTATTTCATCAACTTGATACTAGTGTGAAAAAAATGAAAGAAAAGTTAGAAAAAGAAGCCAGGTTAAAAAAGGAGAGGGCTTTAGAAAAGATTGATGAAGTTTCTGCTGGTGAAATGAGTTGTAGTGAAAAGGTAGCGAGTTTAGCAGTCTTAAAATTAGAAAATGAAAGAATTGGTCAAACTTTAAAGACGAGAACTGAAGTGTTTGAAAGAGCAGGAGAATTTCTTTTAGAAGCACAGGCAATGGGGTGTGAAACAAAGGATGAATATCAAGAAGTAGTTGGTTATTTGACTGAAATGAAAAGCCAAAATGATTCTGGTAAAGTAATGACTGCTTCAAATGGTCTTGATAACTTTAGTAGAAAAAAGGAAAGTAGTAAATCTAGTTATGACCAATCTACGGAATCTTCTAAGGTCTATACTTATGAAAATTCTAACTCTATTTCAAGTTCTAATGAGTCAGGAGTTGTAGGTAGTGTTAATTTATTAGTTTTGGTTTTAGTATTAATATTAGTAATATTTGGAATTATACTTGGATTGGTATTACATTATTGGGTAAGGAGAAATATTTTATGACAAAGAAAATTAGATTGGATTTATATAATGAGGACGATTTATATGAGCAGTATAATGATGATAAGGTATCAAGAGATTTGCTTAGATATTTAATTGATTCGGCAGCAAAAGTAAAAAAAGATGAAGATATAGAAGTAAATATTTATAATCATTATGATAGAAAAGAAAGATGCACGGAGTTTATAAAGAAGGGGTTAGAGGAAGAATTTGCGAATAATGAACATCGTTTTCGAATTACTAATTTGAAACAAGTAGCGTTTTTTATTGTAGGGGCAGCAGCACTTATTTTATCGACATTTGTAGATGTTGCGGTATTAAAAGAAATTATTTTAATTGGTGCATGGGTACTGCTTTGGGATATGGTTGAGTTAGAGATTGTTGATGATATAAGTAATAGAAGAAAGAAAAAGATTATAGAGAAGTTGCTTAACAGTGATTTTACGGAATAAAAGAGAGAAATCTCTTTTTTTTAATGTTTTGTAACTATATAACGTCGTTATATAGTATAATGTAATAGTGGAAGTTTACTGTTTGTTTACTTCTATAGTGTAATTTGTTATTTGAGGTGACTTATATTGATTAAAGAATATCTGAAAAATAGGTGGAGAAAACTGGATAATACGGCAAAGATATTTTCTTTAGAAGCAGATGAAAATATTAATATTTTTCGATATTCAGTTATATTAAAGAAAGGTATTGATAAAGAAATTCTTAGGAAGGCATTAAAGGCGACTTTAGAGAAATATTCTGGATTTAAAGTTAAGAGTGGAACGGGATTTTTTTGGAATTATTTAGAATATAATTCCAAAGAGGTAATTGTTTCAGAAGAAGATAACATACCTTGTCAGTTATTTGATTTTAAAGATAATAATGATTATTTGTTTAAGGTTACTTATTATAGAAATAAGATTAATTTAGATATTTTTCATGTTTTAACAGATGGTACAGGGGCGATAAGATTTTTAAAGGAACTGGTTTATAATTATTTGAGTTTGAAACATAAAAATAAAGTTTATGATAGTAAAGAAATTATTGAATATAAAGACCAGTATTTAGAAAATTTTGATAAGAAATGTAAGGCTAAGTATGATTGTAAAAAAGCGTTTCAGATTAAGGGAAAAAGTGAGGATGTAAATAATTCTTATCATTATACTGTTAGTGTTTCTGATATAAAGAAGATTGCTAAAGGATATGGAATGAGTATTACAGAGTATTTGACGGCTTTATATATTTATGCAATGTATACTTCTATTTATGATGGAAGAAGTGGACGTGATATTGTTTTGAATGTGCCTATTAATTTGAGAAAATATTATAATGTTGATACGATGTCTAACTTTTTTGTATGTATGAATATTGGACCTAATTTGGTAGATAATAATGTAACAACATTAGAAGAGGCAATTGAGTTAGTACATGATGAGTATAAGAAGAAGTTATCTTTTGAACAGATAAAGGGTTATTTATATAAAGGAGTTAGATTAGGACAAAATTTACCTATTAGGTTAGTTCCATTGTTTATAAAGAAAGCGTTTATTAATTGTGCTTGTAAAATAATTGGGAGAACGGCAACATCAACATTATCAAATGTAGGTATTGTTGATATTGATGAGAAGTATAAGAAATATATTGATAATGTTTATGTATTGGTTTTACCGGGAAAGGTTCAAAAGATTAAATGCACGGTTTGTTCTTATGATGATAAACTTAATATTACGGTGAATTCTAATATTGATGATATGGTCTTTGAGAAAAGATTTTATGAGTTACTGAAAGATAGTGTAAAGAAAGTTAAGGTTATTACTAATACAAATATAGATTTTAAATAGGAGGGATTTATGTATCCAAAGTTAAAAGCGAGAAAGAATAAGTTTAAAATAAAGGTTGCTAATTACGTATATGAATTTAAAAATAGTCTGGTTGGTATAGTGAAGTTTTTTACTGATATGCGTTATTTGATTTTATGTTTAAAAAGAAATTTTCATTTTTAAGAATGTTACGGTTATAAATGGTTTTGTTTTTAGTGGACCTTTTTTTTCTTTTGCGTTATACTAATCTTATTAGGAGGTATTATTATGAAATTAGGAGAACATCTTAGTGAAATGAAAAAATGGATTATTTTAGTGCTAGTTGGTGTTATTGCTTATTGGGGACTTAATAATCTAGAGTTAATAGGAGGAATTTTAGGGACTGTTTATAAAGTGTTTTTTCCGTTTCTTTTAGGAGGTGTGTTAGCGTATGTTTTAAATATTCCAATGGTTAAAAT
>CAYXZZ010000058.1:0-7983 GCA_964470055.1 uncultured Mycoplasma sp. | reverse complement strand
CTTCCTTTAATTTTATATTTTTTTCATCTTTTATAAAATTTATTCTATTTTACTGAAGAAATTTAATCAAGAAAAAAAGCATCCCTTAAGACACCTTTTCCTCACTAATATATTTCATTACTTCCTCAGTAATTATTTCATATCCTTTTTCCGTAATATGAAGACCTTCCTTTGTATATTCAAGGTCTATTTCCCCATCTTCATTAACCAATACATCATAAATATTCATATATGTAACTTCTTTTTCTTCACACAATTTTCTAATATTACTATTCATTTCCATAATAGTTGAATTTTTTCTTTTACCAACTGAAGAAAGAGAAATCTTCTCATCATCACTTCTATTAACTGGATAAACAGACTGAACATAAATCTCTGCATAAGGTCTATTCTTCTTTATTCCATCAATAATCTTCCCTATGTTTTCTACAACAGTTTCTTGCTCTACTTCCTTATTAAGATCATTAGTTCCAATTAACAAAATAACTTTAGATGGATTATATCGATAAACTCTCTCATTCATATTACTTAAAATATCTGCTGTCGTATGTCCAGATATTCCACTATTCACAACATACATTCCTTCATAATACTTTTCTACGTCATAACATTCAAAAATAGAGTCCCCTAAAAAAACAATATTCTCATCCACCACAACTTTAGTCTCAACTTTCGTCTTTGTCTTAGTAATTGTGTTAATACTCTTTAAAGCATCAGTCTTGGTCGCCCACAAATAACAAAGTAAAAATCCTAATATAAGTGAAAATAAAATTATCAAAAAAGTTGATACTACTTCATTCTTTCTTTTTTCAGGAACGGCTAACTTCTTAATTTCTTCTTTATAATCTATTTCTTCTTCTAAGATTTCAATTGCTTGATCTGCAGCTTTTTTCTTGCGTTTGCCTCTACCATCAACAAAACTAACATCTAATGACTCTTTATCTTTTAATCTCTCATCATCAATAATGATATCAAAAGAATTTGTCTCTTCCAAAGACTCAATTTTATTTTTATTCTTATTTTTATAGTTATTACCATTATCTTTATTATAATTTTTCTTATTATAATTATTATTTTTACCTTGATATCTCTTATTGTTGTTATTTCCGCCCATGACAACAAACACCTCTTTCCTCTTTTTGTATTATATCACTTATATAAACTTACGCAGTACTAATATAAATCAATTCAAAAAATTAGACAACCCATTTTACACAAGTTGTCTAAAATTACCATTATCTAAAATTCACCACTAATCAAATCAACAAATTCATTAGTTAATAGCGTCCAAAAACTTAATGAGTTAATATCCTTATTTACTGTAAGATCCGTTTCTTTAACCTTGCGATTATTAGCATAAATAACAATCTTTCCAACCACATCGCCAACTTTAACTGGCAATTTAATATTATTAACTTTTACTTCCAACTCATAATCTTTATCACTATCAGAAACCATCTCTACAACATTCAAATCCTCTTTCAAAACAACTTCTACAATTTCACTATCTGCTTTATCCAATTTTACTTTTTTTACTACTTCCCCCTGTTTCTTAAGAGTATTCACCTTTAAATTTTGATATCCATAATCAAGTAATTCCATAGTCTCATTATTACGAACTGTAGCATTTCCTTCACCCAAAACAATTCCAATTAATCGCAATCCATTCTTCTTAGCCGTTGCCGCCAAACAATAACCAGCATTATCAGTATGACCAGTCTTTAATCCATCTGCTCCCTCATAAAATCTAACCAACTTGTTTGTATTAACCAACCAAAACTTATTCTCTGTATCTTCCCTCAAATAATCTTCATAAACAGACGAAAACTTTAAAATTTCCGGATGATTCACCACTAACTCTCTCGCAATAACTGCCATATCATATGCACTTGAATAATGCCCATCTTCATCTAACCCCGTACAATTCTTAAATTGCGTATTTTTAAGACCTAACTCTTTTACCTTTTTATTCATCAATTCTACAAACTTTGCTTCAGTTCCACTAATAACTTCTGCCATCGCAACAGTCGCATCATTTCCACTAGCCATTGAGATTCCCTTCATCAAATCCTCAATTGTAATTTTTTCTCCTTCAGAAATATAAATTTGCGAACCACCCATATCAGCAGCATTCTTACTTACAGTTACAACATCATCCCATTTAATCTTTCCTTCTTCAATTTTTTCTAATATAATGATTTGTGCAACCATTTTTGTCATAGAAGCAATTGCCACTTTTTTATTCATATCTTTAGAAAATATTATCTTTCCAGTTTCTGCTTCCATCAACACCCCACTCACCGCATTTGGTATTAAATTAACACTCGACTCCTCTTCTGCTAATACAAAAGTAGGAAAACTCCCCATAAAACACAATAAGACAATAAAACAAATTAACTTTTTCATGTCTACCTCCTATAAATTTTTATGTAGGAAAAACATTATTTATACATAAACCGCAACCAAAATACTTAAAATAGAATAAAGGTGATCTTATGAAAAACAAAAAAATACTACCGACATACATAATATTATTGTTTATTTTAATCAGTATCTCCCAAGGTCTCAAAACACCAACACCAGAACTTGCCTGTACCATAAAAAAGGAAAAGACATTTGAAGAACAACTTCAAAAAATTACTTATTATAAAAAAGAGAATCTAAAAAGATATCAAGACTATCAAGAACAAAACCCTACTCTTTCTAAAAAACAAATAGTAACTGACGTAAATATAGGTCTTGATATGCCATACTACACCAATATAAAAGAGGCTCCCCTACAAAACACCCCTCAAATATTAGTCAATAAATATAATGTACTTTCAAAAAATTATGTTCCAGAAAATTTAGAAACAATTAATTCAAAATATTCAAACACTGGTATGAAACTCGTTAAAGAAGCAAAAAACGCCTTTGAAGAAATGTCCGCAGCCGCTAGTCAAGAAAATCTAAACATAATAGCCATGTCAACCTACAGAAGTTATACCTATCAAGAAACTCTATATAACAAATACGTCTCAATTGATGGCCAAGAAAAAGCCGACACCTATTCTGCTCGTCCTGGACATTCAGAACATCAAACTGGTCTAGCCGTCGATGTCTACAACAAAATTCTCCCCTATACTTCTTTTGAAGAAACAAAAGAATTTACCTGGATGCAAGAAAATGCTCATAAATACGGTTACATCTTAAGATACCCTAAAGACAAAGTAAAGCAAACTGGATATCAATATGAATCATGGCATTATCGCTATGTTGGCATAGAAATAGCCACTTACCTTCATAATCACAACATCACTTATGATGAATACTTCGTCAGAAACTTAGACAACTAACAAGTACCAAAACCAACTAAAAAAATATGATTATCTCCTTAATCATATTTTTTCTTAAAATATTTATATAGTTCATAAAATGCTGTTACTATCACCCATATCAAAAATAATAAATTACTCACCTGCACAATTGAAAGAATAATTTCATTTTTATATAACGCAACAGTATCATATATATCAACACCAGAAGCAACTGTCAAAACAATAAAAGACATAAACAGAAAATACAAAATACTAAATATAACATAATTAACTATTCTTTTCCATTTAGTAACTTTCTTACTAAAAATAGTATAAATCATAAGCCCCGTAACAATTACAAATATCAAAAAATATAAAAAAGTAGACGGAAAATAAATATAATTCATAATCGTTTTAACAAAACCATTTATACATAATTTTACATAATCACTATAACTAATTGTAATACCAAGTATAAAACCAAGATAAATTCCTATTGCCGCTATATTAATATACTTATTTTCTACATTAACATTTACTAACAAAATACATAACAAAAGAAGGCTAAGCAACAACATCCCAATTGGCAAAAAAGAAGAAAACATATATTCAAATATTACTCCTAATTTTTCTAGCAAAGACATGTTCATAGCATCACCTCCTATACTAATTCCAAAATATAAACAGTCTGGGCATTATCATTATTTCTAGTACATGTAATAAGCGTTAGTGTTGTTTTATTATAACTTCTAACTATTTTTACTTTTCCATTTTTTTCAACATCATATATATTTACTAACTTATATGCATACTTTGTACCATTATAAGTTACATAGGCATAATCACCTAATTTTAAATTATATAAATATTCAAAATAAGAAATAGCCGCCCACCCAGAATGTGCCATTAAAATTAAATTCCCATTCACAACATCCGGCAAATTCGATCCTTGAACCATTGTTACATTATACTCAATACTATTATATCTTGAACCAATATTATAAAAACCTCTTTTTAATCCAATCTTTGGTATTTCCAAAACACCCAAATACTTACTATAGTCAACTACTGGCTGTGAAGTAACTGTACTTTCACTTGATAAGTTATCCGCAATCGGAACGTCAGTAGTCTCTTCTTCCATTTCCTCCGAAGAAAGATTATCACTAACTCCAGCATCAGCCTTCATTTCCGCAAAAACCTCATCCTTCATCTTAACCAAGTAATCTTTCGTAAGTACAAATCCACCAATAAATACAAGTAAAGAACCAAGTAATAATATTTGGCTCTTTTTTAATTTTTTACTTACTTTCTTTTGGTTTAACATTTGCATAAATAATACCAACACCACTTAATAAGATAATTAACCCTATAAAGTAAATTGTTTGTGCAGTCCCCATTCCAGTATTAGGTACATCAGGTGTATAGTTAAGTTGAATATCTAAAGGTTTACTAACTGATTTATTAATAATCTTAACGTTAGCAACTTTTTGCATTTCTCCAGAAACATATTTATTAGCCCCGTAAGTAGTAAAGTTTCCACTTATCGCAATCTCTAAATCTTTATTCTCATCAGTTACTTTATCAACCGGAACTCTTACATAAAACTTAGAAGTTGGAGACATATTATCAAGATTATCATACACATTTCCAGATTCATCAACTAAAATTGTTCCCTCAGGAGCCCTAGATAAATCTACAGAATATCCTTCATAAGTACTAACTTCTGACATTGAAGTTGAACCAACAATACTAATTAAATCACTCTGATAATACTTATTATCACTTGTTACAGAAATGTTTTCTGATTTCTTTGAAACTGTTAAAGAAACAAGTGGCGTACTTCTCATTTGTTTAGCACGTGCAATCTTTGTCGTAATTCCAAACTTATCAAATAATGTTGTTCCATCTCCTGTAGCAATAACAGTATCAGCATCATTATTATATAGTTTATCAACTTCTTTTACTTTATCATTCCATTCCTCAAACTTTGTATTATTAGCATCTCCGACTTCGTACAAATATGACCAAATAGCCGATTGTGTTAACCATACTTGAACATTTTCAGGTAACTCATCACCATTCGCATCCGTAAATGGAACATTAGGATAAATTTGTGACATCAAATAAATTAATCCATAATCTGTAAGTTCTTCACCACGTTCATATGTAACACCCGTACTATAGTTTATATTATACTCAATACAAAATATTGGAATATCATCTTCTGTATAAAAACCTAAAATTGGTAATACACCTGCAACTCCACTTCGAGTCTCTCCTATTAAACGCATCACATTTTCATCACCCTGTTTAGACACAAATGTCTCAGGAAGTGTTGAATTTAAATCAACAGCATAAGAAATTTGATTAAATCCAAAAGCAACTAACCCCATAATCACAATTACCGCAACACAAACTGTCACAACCATCGATCCTTTGTCATTAAAAAATTTCTTAAAAAACGACTTCTTCTGCTTCTTATTATCAGATTCCATATAAATCTTTTCCATAAAAATTCCCTACCTTTATACAATAATTATAACATACTTTAAAAAAGTTAAAACAAAATTGTTAATCAATTGTAAAAATAGTCTCTAAATTATCTAAATCGATCTTTTCTTTAACGTAAAGTGTTGCTAAAACATCACCTTTTTTAACTTCTTCTCCAACCAACTTATTAAGTTTTATTCCCACGCTATAATCTATTTTATCTTCCTTAGTTTTTCTACCGGCACCAAGTTCAACAGATAACTTTCCAACAGCCAAAGCATCAATCTTTTTAACAACACCATCTTTATCTGCTTTTATTTTCTGTCTCTTAGAAGAAACTTCAATTTTTGTAATATCTCCACCTTGTGCCTTCATAAGTTCTAAAAACTTCTCATAAGCACGACCTTTATTCAAACTCTCAAGTACTTCCAACTTAGCATCTTGCTTTGAAATGTTTTTTCCCATACCAACCATATCAGTTGCAAGATCTATACATAAATTTGCAAGATTAGTACCATACTGTCTTCCTTTTAAAATATCTATTGCCTCTAAAACTTCCAAACTGTTTCCTACACAATAGCCTAAAGGAATATTCATATCACTAATAACACATCTTACTTCTCTTTGATAAAATCCCCCTATTTTAATCATCAATTCACTAAGTTTTTTAGCATCTTCACGAGTATTCAATAAAGCCCCTTTACCAACTTTAATATCGATAAGAATCTTATCTGCTCCACCTGCAATCTTCTTACTCATAATACTAGATGCAATTAACGGAATAGATGAAACCGTTGCTGTAACATCCCGTAAGGCATAGATAACCTTATCCAATGGTGTCAAATTAGCAGTTTGTGACGAAATACTTACTCCTATATCTTTCAATTGTTTCTTCACTTTCGCCTCACTTAAATTAACATTAAAACCAGGAATACTTTCTAATTTATCAATTGTTCCCCCAGTATATCCCAGTCCTCGTCCACTCATTTTAACCACTGGAACTCCACAACTCGCAACAAGTGGTGCAATAACTAAAGTTGTCTTATCCCCAATTCCTCCAGTAGAATGTTTATCTACAATAATGCCTGCTTCTCCAAAATCTAAAATATCACCACTATCAATAAATATCTTTGTTAAAGCAAAAATCTCCTCATCACTCATCCCATTAATACAAATAGCCATAAGTAATGCAGACATCTGATAATCCGTAACCTTTTTCTCCAAATAACCATTAAAAATAAAGTCTAACTCTTTATAACTTAATTCTTTACCTAACCGTTTTTTATTAATAATATCAACAATTACCATTCAAGCACCTTCCTAAATATATCAGATTCTCTAATTTCAAATCCCATATCCATATACAATTTTCGCGCTCCCGTTCTAAATCTACTAGATGTAAGCTGTAAAAATAAAACCTTTTCTTCTTTCGCAATCTCCTCAATTTTTTGAAGAAGTCTTCTTCCTATCCCCTTACCTCTACATTCACTACTTACACAAACATAATCAATCCATAAATTAGTTCTAATCAGTACCGGATCACAACTTCTCGAAGCCAGTGCATATCCAACAACCTTCCCCTCTTCCTCCGCAACTAATTGAATATACTTACTTTTATCCAAATCAAGTGTTTTAGAAGTAGTCATTGACTTTTCTAATAAATCATTTACTTCAGGAAAGGCCTCAAATAAAATCCCTTTCACTAATTCAAAATCATCATTACCATATTCTCTAATAGTAATACTCATCATTATCACCTATCTTTATTTTATGATAAAAATATATCATTTCTCCTAAAAAAAAACAACCAGATATCTGATTGTAATTATTTTTTCTTCTTATTAATATTCTTATTAGAACCAACAATTAATATTATAGGAACACCAAACAATACTACTAACATCGGAACAGCAATTCTTAACAAAGTTAAAACATGATATAAAATTGAATTTTCTGGAATCGTTAAAGAAAGATTAACTAAAGTCAAACAAATCCACCATATTAGCAAATATAAAAATAAAATTCCAATTGACTTTCCAACACTAAATTCCTTTTTATCTTTCTTGCCAGCCATCAAAAGCACCTCCTACTATATAAACAGTATAACATACTTTTAAAACAAAAGACAAAATATTTTTCTACTGTTAATTTAAATTTGAAGTGCAACAAACAAACATTGAAAAAGACATATGAATAA
>CAYXZZ010000057.1:0-8122 GCA_964470055.1 uncultured Mycoplasma sp. | reverse complement strand
CTCGAAGTGCCTGTTATACTCCGTCTTTACCGATGTTTGTTATAATAACAAAAAAAATAAAGAAATCAAATTTTTAAACTTGAAATCTTTATGTTCAACATTATACGTGTTATACTTATAAATGAAAGGATGACAAAGATGTTAAAACTTAGAAGTATTAGTAAAACAGAATTTGACAATTATACAAATAATAAAACCATAAATGCTCATTTTATGCAAACAAGTGCCTGGGGAGAATTTGAAAAAGTAACCAATCACACAACTCCTCACTACTTAGGTCTAATAAATGAAAACAATCAAATTATTGCCGCAACTCTATTAATAGAAGAACATTTACCAATGAATAGTAGCATCCTATATGCACCACGAGGCTATGTAATCGATTACAAAGATAAAAGATTAATCGATGTCTTAACCAAAAAATTAAAAGATTTCGCAAAAACAAGAAAAGCCATTGCTATTCGTATAAATCCTACAATCAATATAAATATCGAAAATAATAAAAAAATTCTTCATTTCTTAAAAGAACTTGGATATAAAAGACAATCAAATATAAAACTATTAGAATATAATTATACAATCGATCTTACAAAAGATTTAAAAACTATCGAAAAATCATATTCAAGTAACATAAAAGAAAAAATAGATTCAACTGAAAAATATGATATTGAACTTGCTATTGGTACGCAAAAAGATTTAGAAGAACTATTCACATTACAAAAAACAACTAACAAAGATTATTATGAAACACTATATGATATTTTTAAAAATAATGAACAAACTAAAATTAAACTATTTATAGGAAAATTACATATCACAAAAACCCTAAAAACTCTAGAAAGAGAACTAGGTAAAATAAACAATCAAATTTCTATAATCCCAATAGATAACTTAGATCCAACATCTAAAGAAAAACTTGCCAATCTAAGAAAACAAAAAGAAAAAATCACAAAAGATTTAGCCAAATTCAAAGAATACAAATTAACCTATGGCAATTATCTCACAATAAGTGCCAATCTTATGATGGAACACAAAAAACAAGTATGGGTTTTATCAGAAACAAGTAATAATATTCTTGATGAAACTAATTTGCGATATACTATCTATCACGAATATATCAAACACTATAAAGAACAGGGATTTAACCAATTTAACCAACTAAGTCCTTTAGAACACAATCCAAATATCAATGAATTTAAAAAAGAATTTGGTGGTGAATTTACAGAGTATATAGGTGAATATGATCTAATCATCAATAAATTCACTTATTTTATCCAAAAGAAAATAATCCCATTCTTCAATAAAAACCAGGAGGATAAAAATGGAACTAGTCACACTAACAAAAAAAGAATTTAAAATTTTTGCAGACAAACACCCTCAAATCACTTTTCATCAAACTGAACAATGGGCAAATCTAAAAGCAACCAATGGCTGGAAAGCATACTATTTAGGTTTAAAAGACAATAAAAAAATCGTCGCTGGAGCCTTACTTCTTTCAAAAAATATTCCAATTATCAAGAAAAAAATGTTTTACTCTCCACGTGGTTTTTTAATTGATTATAATGACTACAACCTATTAAAAACATTTACAGAAGAAATTAAAAAGTTTACTAAAGATCAAGGTGCAATCTTTGTAAAAATCGATCCTTATTTAGAATATGTAGAACACGATAATGATGGAAATCTTGTAGAAGATGGTTTTAATAATAAAACAGCCGTTGAAAATTTAAAAAAACTAGGTTATAAACACTATGGTTTCAATTTAATGCAAGATACTCTTCAACCAAGATGGATGCATATCATCAACACTGAAAACAAAACTCTTGATGAAGTAATGAAAAATATGGAATCAAAGACAAGACAAATTCTTCGAAAAAATGAAAAATGCGGAATTACAACAAGAGAAATAACTCGCGAAGAATTACCTATATTTAAAGATATTATGCAACACACAAGCGATAGACGTGAATTTGTCGATCGTCCCCTATCTTACTATGAGGGAATGTGGGATGCACTACATGAATCAGGTATTTTAAAAATCCTAATTGCTGAAATTGACTTCAACGAATATGAAAAAAATACTCAAACTGAACTTAACCAAAACAAAGAAGAATTAAAAGATCGAATTAATAAAAAAGAAAACAATCTTCTAAAAATGAACGATAAAAAATATGAACAAAGTAATAAACAAAATGAAGAAGCCATCAGTCGTTTAGAAAAACAATTAGAAAAAATTAATGACTTAAAGAAAGAACATGGTTCGAAAACTGTCCTTGGTGGCATTCTATTCCTAGTATATGGAAATGAAGTATTATCACTATATGGTGGTTCTAATGAAGAATTAATGCAATTCCAGTCAGCATACACAGTCCATTTCGCAGGTGTAAAAATGGCAGTAGAAAACAACTATAAACGTTATAATTTCTATGGAATCACAGGAGATTTCAGAAAAGAAAGTCCTCTATATGGCTTATTTTTATTCAAAAAAAGTTTTGGTGGTAATGTTGCCGAACTAATTGGAGAATTTGATTTAATTATCTCTCCTTTCTGGTATAACACCTATAATATTGTTTTTGGACTATATCATGGTCTAAAAAACATTAAGAAAAAACTAGCAAAATAAAAATACTTTACACGCTAGGCAATGTAATATAAAAATCCAATAATGTATTGTAACAACATTTGACTTTACACTTAAATACAAAAAAAATAATACCTAACAAGTATTATTTTTTTACTGTGTCAAATGAAAATGTCAATTACTGCACTCTTTCAACTAAAAAATAATATAAAATGCATGCAATTAACGCAACAATTGTCAATACAAACCAAATATTATAAAATCTTTGAAATGCTCCACTCTTCTTCTTTTTCATAACTACTCCTGCTATTTTTTAAATAACTCCTTCAATTTATTTCCAAAAATACTTTTAATAGTTCCCGTTTTAGCAGTAAAGAATAAATAAATTACCATTCCAACAACAGCATATCCAATAATTATAAACATATTAACTACTCTCTTAGTACTTACAATCGGAATAATAAACTTCATCAAAAACAATACTACTACCATTATCATACAACCACATAAAATTTCCATAAAATGCCTAACAGTTTCCTCATAATCAACTTTATATTTAATTTGTAAACTAACCAAGCAAATTACAAAAGATACCAAATAAGCAATTATACTTGCTGTAATAACTCCATAATAAGCCGGAAGTCCATAATTATAAAATGTACTGATTAGTCCTGTATTAAGAAGCAATTTAATAATAACACCTACTACCAAACTAATAAATACTGTCTTATAATCTTTTAAAACCTGAACAATAGAAATAGCTGCTGTAAATAATCCCATTATAAGACCTACAAAAATAAAGTAAGATAACACACTCGGTCCATATATACTTTCTCCATAAAATAACGTCCATACAGGTTCAGCTAAAAAACTAAGTCCAATTGTCATTGGTAACATTAAAAATAACAAAATACTTAACGCCTGATTAATTTTTTTATTAATATCATTCTTATCATTTTTCACAACACTTTGTGTCAAATTAGGAATCAAACTAACAATTACTCCTGTTGAAATAGATAAAACTATCATATTAAATTTTGCCCCCCAAGTTGATAGCATACTCATAACAGTTTCTGCATCACTAACAGTAAAATTAGCCAAATTAACTAACCCTTTAACAACAGTCAACATATCTATGTAATTATAAAGAGACTTAAATATATCAATTAAAATAAAGGGAATTGCATAAATAGCCAATTTTTTAAATATCATCTTATTAGTAATAATCGGCTCATTAACATTTCTAACTTTCTCATCAAATTTCTTTTTGTTTTTAAACCTTTTATCAACAAGATAAATATATGAAGCAAAAGCCCCGACCGTTGCCCCAAACAAAGCCACTCCAACAGCATTAGTCAATGATAATTTAAACACTTTTAATGTTAAGTAACTGCCTGCTACAATGATTACAACTCTAACAATTTGTTCTAAAACCTGTGATATTGAAGGAGGACTCATAAATCTATGCCCCTCAAAATATCCCCTATAAATACTAAGAACTGGAACAACTAATATAGCCGTAGAAATAACCCTTATTACAAAAGTTACATCACTAATCGTATTACCTCCAACTAAATCTCCAAGTATTGCTTTAGCAAGTAATGGAGCAAATAACATTAAAATCAAAAAACATATAAATCCAAGTAATAAGGCAACTTTTTTTCCAATAGCAAAAGCCCTTCTTTTAGCACTATAATAACCAAGAGTTTGATATTCACTAACAATCTTACTCATTGCTAGAGGAATTCCTGCAGTAGCTAAAGACATAAACAATGAATAAATAGTATATGCATATCCATACAATGCTCCCCCACGTTCACCAATAATCCCATGAAAAGGGATAACATAAACAATACCTAATATCTTAGAAAAAACAATTCCAAATGTAGTAATAAAAGCACCCATAACAAATGAATTTTTCTTCATAGTTTTATCTTTCATTGCATCCCTCCTAATATTATTATCATACCACAAATACCAAAAAAAAACACTAAGACTCTCCATAATCTTAATGTCTAACTATAAATAATCATAGCCGAAAAACAAAAAACTTGCTCTTCACTAAATACACCAATACTAACCTGATATTTTATTTCAATAACATTAATAGTGTTTTCACTCAAAAACTTATTAATTTCATCCTCCAAATCTTTTTCATCTTCTAAATCAAATATCTTAACTTTCATTTAATCACCAAACTAATTATAAATTTATTTTTCCACAAAAATTGTCAAAAAAAATGATGATTACTCATCACTTTTTCTCTTAATATCATCGGCTTTTGATTTAACCACAGCCTCTTCCATACTAGAACTAACTTTATCCTCTGTATCTTCACCATTCATTTGTCTTCTAAGTCTTGGATTAATATCTAGTTCTACTATTGAATCACATACTTTATAACGATAGAAATTTCTAATATCAGTATAATCACCTTCATTATTAGCCTTATTCATCGCCTTATGATATTCAGTTCTCTCATTTGCTTTAATATAAATTGGTGGTAATCCAACATATTCTAACATTTTATTAGTAAAACCACGCACTGCTCGACCATTTCCATCACCAAACGGATGGATTTTTATTAACTTACAACCAACAGTAACACATTCATCCATATAAGCCAGTAATAACTCTGCATCTCCACATTCTCTAATTTCTGGAGCCATTTCAACTAAACCAGTAATTTCTGGATCAAGTTTATTCAATTCATATCTAATCATTGACCATTCAGTAAGTTCTGTTCCCGTACCTGGTAAATAAACATCATGTTTTCTAAATTCTCCACCAAACTCAGGATGTTCCGTCGTTGAATATAGACTTTTATGTATGTCCTTTAATGTATATACATTAAACATATATTCGCTCTCTTCAGAGTGAATATATTCATACATTGCACGTAACCCTTCAACTTCTGCATCATTATGAACACCTTCAAGTTTACTTTCTTCTTTTATATATCTGGAAACAAAGGCACTCTTTAATCTTTCAAATGAAATCTTATTTGGACTAAACTCATAATATAACGTAATCAAAGTTGTAGGAAGTGTATTATCACTACTATATAATTGTTTACGTTGTTTTCTTTGCTTATACCCCATAAACATCTCTTGAATGATAATTCCTGGGTCTACTCCAAAAATAATTCTTGCTAATAAATTTTTATTCATTCCGTCAATTTTTAGTAACTCATTTAATACAAATTCAATATCTGCATCTTCTGAACTTAAATATTTTGAAATCTCTTTTTCACTCATTTTTATTTCCCCCTTCGAAATATGTCATAAATTATATCACAAAACCCTTAAAAAATCAAGCAAAACAAAAAAGAACCAGTCATTATAACCAGTCCATAAACTTTTATTTAACAACGATATTAACAATTTTACCTTTAATAACAATCACTTTAACTACTTCTTTACCATCAATATGACGACAAACATTTTCTTCAACTAAAGCCTTTTCTTTAATTGATTCTTCATCTTCATCAACAGCAATCTTAATAGTTGCTCTAACTTTACCATTAACTTGAACTGCTATTTCTTTTTCGGCTTCTCCAAGTAAAGACTCATCCCAAGTTGGCCATGACTCATAAGCAATTGTTTTATCATGTCCTAACATTTCCCATAACTCTTCACCAACATGTGGAGCAACAGGATTTAACAATTTAACGAATCCTTCAGCATACTCTTTAGGGAAAACTTCTTCTTTATATACTGCATTTATAAAAATCATCATTTGACTTATTGCTGTATTAAATCCAAGTGATTCAAAGTCAGTCGTAACTTTCTTAACTGTTTGATAATAAATCTTTTCAAGATTCTTATTTTCTTCATCTTTAATCTTACCAGATTCATATAATCTATAAATTCTATCTAAGAATTTTTGTGCGCCTTCAACACCTTGTTGACTCCATGGTTTAGATGCTTCTAATGGTCCCATAAACATTTCATATAAACGTAACGTATCAGCCCCATAATTATTAACAACATCCATTGGATCTACACAATACTCAGGAAATCTTTTCCCCATCTTTATTCCGTTTGCTCCCAAAATCATACCCTGATGAACTAACTTTTTAAAGGGTTCTTTAACAGGAGATAATCCTTTATCATATAAATAATTATTCCAAATTCTCGAATACATCAAATGCCCAACAGCATGTTCTGGTCCACCAATATATAAATCTACTGGTAACCAATGTTTTAATAATTCTTGATTAGCAAACTCGATATCATTTGCTGGATCAATATATCTTAAGAAATACCAAGATGATCCAGCAGAACCAGGCATTGTCGAAGTTTCACGAACTCCTTTAATCCCATTATTATCATATTGTTTCCACTCTATAGCATTTTCAAGTGGCGCTTTACCACCATGTCCCTTGTAATCTTCAAGTTCAGGTAAAACAAGTGGCAATTCACTATCATCCAACATATGAATTTGCCCATCTTCTGTATAAACAACAGGCATTGGTTCTCCCCAATATCTTTGACGAGCAAAAATCCATTCTCTCATTTTATAATTAATTTGTTTAGAACCAATTTTTCTTTCTTCAAGCCATTCAATCATCGCATTAATGGCATCTTCTTTATTCATACCATCCATAAATCCAGAATTAATATGAACTCCATCTCCAGTATAAGCCTCTTTAGAAATATCTCCACCTTCAAGAACTTGAATAATTTCAATACCAAATTTCTTCGCAAATTCGTAATCCCTATCATCATGAGCAGGAACTGCCATAATAGCTCCTGTTCCATATGTCGCAAGTACATAATCAGAAATATAAATAGGAATTTCTTTATCATTTACCGGATTAATCGCATAGGCTCCAATAAATACACCTGTTTTTTCCTTATTAAGTTCTGTTCTTTCAAGATCACTCTTAGAAGCACATACCTTTTTATAAGCATCTACTTCTTCTTTTTTATCAACTGTTGTAATTAAATCAACTAATTCATGTTCTGGAGACATTACACAATAAGTTGCCCCAAATAAAGTATCACAACGAGTAGTAAATACCTTAAATTCTTTATCAGTATCTTTAATTTTAAATGTTACATGAGCACCAATTGATTTACCAATCCAGTTTCTTTGCATTTCTTTTGTTGATTCAGGCCAATCAATCTCATCTAATCCTTCAAGTAATCTTTCTGCAAATTGAGCCTGATCAATAACCCATTGCTTCATGTTTTTACGTACAACAGGATATCCTCCACGTTCACTCTTTCCATCAATTATTTCATCATTTGATAAAACTGTTCCTAATTCTTCACACCAGTTAACTGGCATATCTACATATTTGGCATATCCATCTTCATATAACTTTTTAAATATCCATTGAGTCCATTTATAATATTTTGGATCACTAGTTTGAAGTGTTTTACTCCAATCATAATCAAAACCAATTGATCTCAATTGTTCACCAAATGTTTCAATATTTTTTTGCGTAAATCCATTTGGATGATTTCCCGTACTAACAGCATATTGTTCAGCAGGAAGCCCAAATGAATCATATCCCATTGGATGAAGAACATT
>CAYXZZ010000056.1:0-8380 GCA_964470055.1 uncultured Mycoplasma sp. | reverse complement strand
CATATCAATATTAGTACGTCTTTCATCACCATATTTATCTTTAATTTCTAATAATTCATTTTTTATTACTTCTAAAATCTTCGCATCACTAGCTAAAATACTGCGTAACTCATCAATTAATTTAAGTAAATCATTTAACTCATTTTCTATTTTTTCACGCTCTAAACCAGTTAAACGACGTAATTTCATTTCTAGAATTGCATTAGCCTGAACTTCACTTAATTTAAAATTATTCATCAAGCCTGTTCTAGCCTCTTCATCTGACTTAGCAGCACGAATTAATTTAATAACAGCATCAATATTATCTAAGGCAATTTTTAAACCTTCTAAAATATGAACCCTTTTTTCCGCAACATCTAAATCAAATCTAGTTCTTCTAATAATAACTTCTTTTTGATATTCAATATACTTACTAATAATATCTTTTAAACCTAAAGTTTTTGGAACACCTTGGTCTAACATCAAGAAAATAATACCATAAGTAGTTTGAAAAGCCGTATGCTTATATAACTTATTCAAAACTACTTGAGCATTAGCATCCTTCTTTAAAGTAATCGTAATTTTAATACCTTCCTTTAAATCAGAATGATAATCAGAAATACCTTCAATTGTCTTATTATGAACAAGTTCAGCAACCTTATTTTTTAATTCTAAAGTATTAACTCCATAAGGAACTTCATCAATTATAATGTATTGCTTTCCATTTTTTTCTTCAATTGTTGCCTTACTTCTAATAGTAATTGAACCGCGACCTGTTTCATAAGCTTTCTTAATTCCACTATTTCCAAGGATTATTGCTCCAGTTGGAAAGTCAGGTCCTTTAATATATTTCATTAATCCATCAACATCTATATCAGGATTATCAATATAAGCAACACATCCATCAATAACTTCACCTAAATTATGAGGTGGAATATTAGTTGCCATACCAACCGCTATCCCTGTAGTTCCATTAACTAAAATATTAGGGAATCTAGAAGGTAAAACAGCTGGTTCTCTTTCACTCTCATCAAAGTTTGGAGTAAAATCAACTGTATCTTTATTAATATTTCTAAGTAATTCCAATGAAATCTTTGATAAACGCGACTCAGTATAACGCATTGCCGCCGCTCCATATCCTTCAATATTACCAAAGTTTCCATGTCCATCTACTAACATATAACGATAAGAGAAGTCTTGTGCCATTCTTACCATTGCTTCATAAATTGATGAGTCACCATGTGGGTGATATTTTCCCATAACGTCTCCAACGATTCTGGCACTCTTTTTATGAGGCTTATCAGGTGTATAACCAGATTCATACATTGAATATAAAATTCTTCTATGAACAGGCTTTAAACCATCTCTTAAATCAGGTAACGCACGAGCAACAATAACACTCATCGAATATTCTAAGAAAGAGTCTTGGACTTCTTTAACAATACTATTTTTTTCTAATCTATCCATTTCAAACCCTCCTATACATCTAAGTTATCCACATATGTAGCATTAGTTTCAATAAACTCTCTACGTGGCTCAACTTCTTCTCCCATTAATTTAGAGAAAACTTCATCTGCTGCTATAGCATCATCAACAGTAATTTGTCTTAAAATACGTTTATTGATATCCATAGTAGTTTCATTTAACTCTTCAGCATCCATTTCCCCTAAACCTTTCATACGCATAATATCATACTTTGTATTAGGTGATAATGTAGCTAAATACTCATCTCTTTCAGCCTCATTTAAAACATACTTAATAGTTTTACCATGTTTAATAACAAATAACGGTGGTTGAGCAGCATATACATGACCTGCTTCAACAATCGGCTTAAAGAATCTATAAAATAAAGTAAGTAATAATACACGAATATGACTACCATCTACATCAGCATCGGTCATAATAATAATTTTATGATAACGAAGTTTTGATAAATCAAACTCTTCACCAATTCCAGTACCGAAAGCAGTAATAATAGTTCTAATTTCTTCATTAGACAAAGCTCTATCAAGTCTAGCCTTTTCAACATTTAAAATCTTACCACGTAAAGGTAAAATTGCTTGAGTCATACTGTCTCTACCTTTAATAGCAGATCCTCCTGCTGAATCTCCCTCGACTAAAAATATTTCTGATACTGTAGCGTCTTTACTCTTACAATCAGATAATTTTCCATAGAAATTAGTAATATCTAAATCTCCTTTTCTACGAGTTAATTCACGAGCCTTCTTAGCAGCAACTCTTGCACGACTTGCAGTCATTGATTTATCAACAATTATCTTTGCTTGATCAGGATTTTCCATTAAAAATCTCTCAAATGTTTCAGAAAAAATCTTATCAGCAATACCACGAACTTCACTATTTCCAAGTTTAGTCTTAGTTTGTCCTTCAAATTGTGGATTTGGATGCTTGATAGAAACTATCATTGTTAAGCCTTCTCTAACATCCTCTCCAGTAAGTGGATCATCTTTTTCTTTAAGCATTCCTGCACTTGTAGCATACTTATTTAAAATTCTTGTTAACGCACGTCTAACTCCGTCTTCATGAGTTCCACCTTCAGGTGTTGTAATATTGTTAACAAATGAATAAATACTTGCATTATATGTTTCATTATATTGAAGAGCAACTTCAACCTTAATATTTTGATCTTCCCCCTCAATATCAACAATAGTCTCATGAATTGGATTTTTACTCTTATTAAGCATTTGAACATACTCAACAATTCCACCCTCATAATAGAAAGTATCTTTTTTATCTGCTTCTCTATCATCATATAATGAAATTCTTAAACCTTTATTCAAGAAAGCCAATTCTTTTAATCTATTCTTTAAAATCTCATAATCATAAACAGTCGTTTCAGTAAATATTTCATCATCTGGTAAGAAATGTACTGTTGTACCAGTTCTATCCTCATCACACTTATCAATTACTTTTAAAGCATCATCAGGATGACCACCATGACTATATCTTTGATAATAAACATTACCATTCTTATAAACTTTTACCTCTAGCCAATCACTTAAAGCATTAACTACACTAGCACCAACTCCGTGAAGACCACCAGATACTTTGTATCCTCCTCCACCAAATTTACCACCAGCATGTAATACTGTATAAACAGTTTCAACAGTACTTTTACCTGTTTTCGGGTGGATATCAACTGGAATACCACGTCCATCATCCTTAACAGTAATACTATTATCAACACCTACAGTAACTTCAATATGCTTACAATATCCAGCTAAAGCCTCATCTATTGCATTATCAACAATTTCCCATACTAAATGGTGTAATCCTCTAGAACTAGTACTACCAATGTACATACCAGGTCTTTTTCTTACCGCTTCTAATCCTTCAAGGACCTGAATGGCAGATGAATCATAAGCCTGTTCTACTTTTTCTTCCATATTCTAACCTACTTTCTTTCTACATTCCCATTTTTAACTTCGTATATATAAGCATCATTTAAATACTTTTTACTAATATTCTTTAAATCAGTTGTCGTAATTATTGTCTGAACATTACCTTCTCCAACAAATTTCAACAACTTATTTCTCTTCTTAATATCTAATTCACTGAAAATATCATCAAGAAGCAACAATGGTTCCGTCTCACAAATATCTGTAAATATCGGAATTTCCGCTAATTTATAAGACAAAATAGCCAGTTTTTGTTGACCCTGCGAACCAAAAAACTTTAAATCATTTCCATCAAAATCAAAATAGAAATCATCCCTATGAGGACCATACATAGTCATACCATAATTAAGTTCCTTATTATAGTTCCTACTAAATTTCTTTTTCAACAACTCCCTGATACTTTCCGTTTCATAATTATCAATTTCAATATTAGGTAAATAAATTACTTTTAATCCACTAACACCAGCAATATCTTTATAATACTTATCAATATTCTTATTAATCAAATCAACATATTCTTTTCTCTTCTGATAAATAATTATCGCTTTCTCAATCAACTTATCAGTAATAATATCAAGATAAGTTTTATCAGCAATACTATTGCTAAACAAAATTTTAAGATATTCATTTCTGGTCTTAAGCAACTTATTATATTCATTGTACGTATTTAAATAAATTTTAGATATTTGAGATAATTGTATATTTAATAAATTTCTTCGAATATTAGGTGATCCTTTAACTATTTCTAAATCATCAGGAGTAAATACAATTACATTCAAATTTGAAATATAATCAACAACTTTCTTAACATCAGTTTGATTAATTTTCAACTGCTTTCCTTCTTCTGTAACATTTACTTCTAATTTAGAAATAAGTTTATTTTTCTTTACTACTCCTTTAATTTGAGCCTTCTTCTTATTAAACATAATAATATTAGGATTAACCCCCACTCTATGTGATTTAGTAAGAGCAAGCATCGTTATCGCCTCTAATATATTTGTCTTCCCTTGAGCATTATTCCCAATAAAAATATTCATTTTATCTCCTAAACTAACATTAATATTGGCACAATTTCTAAAATTAAGAAGATTTATTTTTGTAAGTTTCATTTAAAACCTCTTAAAAGACCCATACAATCACCTATCCCCTATTTCAGTATTCCTATACATACGTTAATATTATACCATAAAAGCCTTTAAAAAGCACTAAAAAAATAGTCATATCAACTATTTTTTTCATTACATTTACTTATTTTTTCTCATTCTTAAAATATAATCCAATCTAGATGCCCTAGAAATCTGATTTTCAATTGATCTGTATGAACATGGAACTATCAATTCTTTTCCATTATCGAAAATAATTTTTGTATTACAAGCATCAATTTTTTCAAACTTTTTTAATCTTTTTAAAGAAATCCACACACATTCTGAAGAATTTGGTGAAGTTGTAGGAAAAACAACTAAGTTTTCACTATCTTCAACCACAATAGGCACTTTATATTCAGCACCTAAAATTTCTTTAGCACTATCTTTCCTTCCTTCATAAGTACTACCAAAGTATTTACAACTTTCTTCCATTATTTTAAAAGGAGTTTCATCTACAATATATCTGTCTTCATCCTCATAAATTAAACTACTTTCCTTTTCATTTGGAACTATCGCTAATGTTCCATTACTTAATTCATATTTCATATAATTTTCCCCCTAAAATGTGGAAACTTTTTTTGTTTCCAGTTAAAATTTATCAAATAGTGCCGTCGTTTTTTGTCAAAATATATACATTTTCCACTATTTTCACTAATATTATTCTCTTTTTTTAAAAAAATCCTCACATTTTATGAAAAAAAATACAAAAAAAAGGAATTTTCTTCCTTTTTAATAAGTTCTAATAGGTAAAACTAATTGTGTTAATGTTTCATCTTCAGTTGATTTAATCAAAATTGGTTTAATTTCTCCTACAAAATGAATATCCACAGTTTCTGTTGAAAAACTTTTTAATGCTTCCATCATATATTTAGCACTAAATGAAATTTTAATATCTTCATTATTATTCTTAGTAATTGGCATTTTTTCTTCTACTCTACCAATTTCTGCAGAACTACTTCTTAAAACCAACATATTTCCATTTGTTTCCAAAGTAACAATATTCTTTTCTTTATCACTTGTTAAAATACTAACACGATCAATTACATCATAAAAATCACTTAATTTAGTATTAACAATCATAAAAGAATCATCTGGTAACAAATTGGAAGTATTTGGATAAGTACCATTTATTAATCTTGATTCAAATTTTAAATTCCCAGCTTTAAACAAAACCTTATTACTAAAGATATGAATTTCTACTTCTTCTTCATCATCACCCAAAATTCTAGCAAACTCTAATATATTATGACTTGGAATTACAATATTATAATTTTCCTCGCTAACACTATCTAATTTAACAACTTTTCTTGCTAAACGATAAGAATCTGTAGAATTACATTCCAATACATCCCCTACTATATTAAAATTAATACCTGTTAAAACTGGTTTACTTTCTTCATTTGAAGATGCAAATGCAGTTTGATTAACAATACTCTTAAAAACACCAGCCTTAATATTAACTTTCTTCTTACTTTCCTCTAAACCAATATTAGGATATTCACTTTCACTAATACCATTTAAGTTAAATTCACTATTTTCAGTATAAATAAGAATTTTTAATTCATCCACTACCTCAATATTAATATACTTATCAGGAAGTTTTCTAACTATATCTAAAACATATTTACCTTGGATTATAATACTTCCTTCACTTTCAACTGTAAAATCCTCATCACTATTACAATTAATACTAGTTTGAATAGTAATATCATTATCACTAGCAGTTAAAGTTAATTTTTTCTTCTTTAACTCAAATTTAATACCTGCTAAAACAGGAATCAAGTTTTTAGTAGAAATTGCTTTTGATACTTTATTTAACGCATCTAATAATAAGTCCTTTTTTATTGTTAATTTCATATAATTATTCCTTCTTTCTTTTTAAATGTTTTTATTATTACTGTGGAAAAAGTTGAAAACTCACTTTTTCCTTTATTTTTCAAAGTAGAATCAAAATTTTACCTGTGGAAAAAAATTCTACTTACAAAAAGTTTTAAACAACCCCAATATCTTTTTTTAACTTTTCAATTATATTTGCTAAGTCTTTATTAACTTTTATTTCATTTTCAATCTTTTCAACAGAATGCATTACTGTAGAATGATCTTTTCCACCAAATTCTGTTCCTATTTTGGGAAAAGACTCATTTGTCATTGCTCTACAAAGATACATAGCAATCTGTCGTGGAAAAGAAATATTAGAACTTCTCTTTTTACTTCTAATATCCTCAACAGATATTTGAAAATATTCAGATACAATCTTTTGAATCCTGTGAACATCGTTCTTTTCGCCCATTCCTTTACTAATAAAGTCTTTTAAGGCTTCAATTGCTAAGTCTAATGTTATTTCAGCCCCTCCCATTATTGTTGAGTAAGCAATCAATCTAGTAATAGAGCCCTCTAGTTGTCTAACATCAGTTCCTATATTTGATGCAATATATTCAATAACATCATCAGGAATTTCCTTTTCAAAATTACCTGCAATTATCTTTTTCTTCAAAATTTCCGTTCTAAGAGCAAAATCAGGTGGATAAATATTAACTGTTAATCCCCATGTAAACCTTGTTCTTAAACGCTCTTCTAGCATTTTTAAATCAGCAGGAGAACGATCTGAGGAAACAATAATTTGTTTACTATCATTATACAAATTATTAAAAGTGTGGAAAAATTCTTGCTGTGTTTGTGTTGCGCCTCCTAAAAACTGGATATCATCAATTATTAATACATCAATATTACGATACTTATTTTTAAAGAAATCAACATAATTAAAGTTATTTCCGTTATCATCCTTTTTAGTCATACTAATAAAATCCTGAATAAAATTATCACTAGTAACATATAAAACAGATTTATTTGTATTTTCCGAGATAAAATTACCAATTGCATGCATTAGATGCGTCTTACCTAGTCCACTATTTCCATATATAAATAAAGGATTGTACATATTTCCAGGGTTTTCTGCAACAGATAACGCCGCAGCATGAGCAAATTTGTTACTATTTCCTACAATAAAGTTATCAAAAGTATATTTATTTTTCAAATTTGACTGTACTTTTATAGGAGTTACAGTCCCCTCCTCTACCTTATCCACAATTTCTGTGGATTTAGGTATTTCCGTTTCAATCTCTTCTTTTAATAACAATATAAATTCATAATTACTACCAGTAATAGAATTAAGTGTTTCCCCCATTAATGTGGAAAAATTATCTTTTAAATGTTTCTTATGGACTGCCATTGGCACAATAACATATGCTTTTCCATCATCTAACTTATAAAGTTCCGTCTCGGAGAACCAAGTATTATAAGACAATGATGACAAAGATTCTTTAATCTGAGATAAAAAATTTGACCATAGAATGTCTACATTCATCTTAATACCATCTCCCCCACAAGTACTACGAACTAGTATAAATTAATTTATCAAAAAAGAAAACACTTTTTTAAACTAAAGAAACTAATACTACCACAATCATATTATAAAAGAAAAATCTAACAATATCTATATAAATCAATGAATTTAATTAATATTATTTTAATTCAACTACACTACATAAACTTCTCGACTAATCTCCCATAATCAAAAATGACACGATTAGTATAAATTAAATTGTTGAAAAAATAAACAATTTTTTTTGAAAAAAAGTTTTAAACAGTTATTCCACAATTTTTTCCACTTTTAAAACGTTGATATATATAAGTAAAATATAGTTTTCCACATTTTCCACAGATTTTAATTCACAACAGTTAAAAAAGTATTCCACATACTTGTGGATTTTGTGTAAAAATAAAACAAAAGCTCAGTTGTAAAGGTAAATTCCACTTTGAAAGGTTAAATTCCACACTTGA
>CAYXZZ010000055.1:0-8437 GCA_964470055.1 uncultured Mycoplasma sp. | reverse complement strand
AAGAATTTGCTAAGGCTTATTTAATGAAACCTGAATATGCAACAATGCATGATAAAGGAACAATTCATATTCATGATATGGATTTCCTAGCAATGGGAACAACTACTTGTTGTCAAATAGATTTATCAAAATTATTTAAAAATGGTTTTGATACAGGACATGGCTTTGTTAGACCACCTCAAGATATTTCAACATATGGTTCACTAGCAGCAATTGTTGTACAAGCAAATCAAAATGATCAACATGGTGGACAAGCAATTCCGGCACTTGATTATTATCTTGCTCCTGGAGTACTTAAAACATTTAAAAAACAATTTAAACAAACATTATATGATTTCTTTGATTTAGAAGGCTTTTTACCAGTAATAAATATTGATAGAATTATTCGAGAAATTGATAAGTTAGAATCAATGGAATTAAATGTAGAAGAGTTTACAGATTATCAAAAAGGATCAGAGAGAATTAAAGAAATATTTATTAAAGGTTATGAGAAGGCTATTCAAAAAACTGATAGAGCAACACAACAAACAATGGAAGCGTTTATCCATAACTTAAATACAATGCATTCAAGAGCAGGAGCACAAGTACCATTTTCATCAGTAAACTTTGGTACTGATACTTCTCCAGAAGGTAGAATGGTTATTAAAAACTTCTTACTTGCAGCAGATAGAGGATTAGGAAATGGAGAAACTCCAATATTCCCAGTATCTATTTTTAAAGTAAAAGAAGGTGTTAACTATAATAAAGAAGATAAAAACTATGATTTATTTAGATTAGCATGTGAGGTTTCTGCGAAGAGACTTTTCCCTAACTTTGCTTTTATTGATGCTCCATTCAATTTAGATTTCTATAAAGAAGGAGATGTAAATACAGAAGTTTCTTATATGGGATGTCGTACAAGAGTTGTAGCAGATGTTACTTCTCCTGATAATCAAGTAGTTACTGGTAGAGGAAACCTTTCATTTACAACTATTAATTTACCAAGACTTGGTATTAAATATGGAATTGCTTTAGGTGAAAGAGATAAAGCTGATATGAAGGGATTCTATGAGGAACTTGGTGAAGTAATGGATAAGGTTCGTGACCAATTACTAGAAAGATTTGAAGTTCAATGTAATAAACGTTGTTATAACTTCCCATTCTTATTAGGACAAGGGGTATGGACAAATGGTGAAAAATTAAAACCAACTGATAGACTTAGAAAGGTATGGAAACATGGTTCTTTATCAACTGGATTTATTGGTTTAGCAGAATGTTTAAAGGCATTGACTGGTAAACATCATGGTGAAGATCCTAAGAGTCAAAAACTTGGTATTGAAATTATTAAGTTTATGAGAGATAGATGTGATGAAAATGCTAAGAAGTATAATTTAAACTTTACATGTTTAGCAACACCTGCTGAAGGATTATCTGGAAGATTTACTTCAATTGATAGAGCTATTTATGGAAAGATTAAGGGAGTTACTGATAGAGAATATTATACAAATTCATTCCATGTTCCAGTTTATTACAATATTAGTATTGCTGATAAATTACATACTGAAGCACCATATCATAATTTTACAAATGGTGGACACATTTCTTATATTGAAGTAGATGGAGATGTTGCTTCTAATGTTGATGCTTTTGAAAGTATTATTAGAACGATGAAAGAAGAAGGTATTGGTTATGGAGCAGTTAACCATCCAGTAGATAGAGATCCAGTATGTGGTTATGTTGGAGTTATTAATGATGTATGTCCTGGTTGTGGACGTAAAGAATTCGAAGGAGTTCCAATGGAGAAAATTACAGCACCTGAGTGTTGTGGTAGATAAATTAAAAAATAATTAAGAGGGAGAAATAGTATTATGGAAAAAGTTGTAGGTGAAGGACAAGGGTTCGAAAGAATAAGAAGAGTTACAGGATATCTTGCAGGAGATGTATCAAGATTCAATAATGGTAAGAGAGCTGAAGAAAGAGATCGTGTAAAACATAGTGGTTATAAAGAATTACTAAATAAGAAAAACGAAGAAAAATAATGAAAATTAGATTAGCCGCTGATTTACAGCCAGATTCAATTGTAGATGGTGAGGGAATAAGGACTGTTGTTTGGACGCAAGGGTGTCCTCATCAATGCAAGGGATGTCATAATCCTCAGACACATGACTTTAATGGGGGAGTTTTAGTTGATGTGGAAGAAGTTATTGAAGCATTAAAAGAAATTAGAAATCAAGATGGAATAACTTTATCTGGAGGAGATCCTGTATGTCAGAGTGAGGCATGCTATGAGATAAGTAAGGCTGCTCATGAAATGGGATTAAATGTTTGGTGTTATACAGGTTTTACTTATGAGGCAATGCTTCAAAATCCGAGTAGAAGAAAACTTTTAGAAGAAATTGATGTCTTAGTAGATGGAAAGTTTGTTTTAGAAGAGAAAAGCTATGATTTATACTTTAAAGGTTCACGAAATCAAAGAATTATTGATGTACAAAAAAGTTTAAAAGAAGAAAGAGTTGTTCTAGTTGAGAAGTATGCCGAAGAAAAGAAGATTTCTCACTATGAAAAACCTAGTTATATGTTTATTTAGGAAGTCTTAGGACTTCTTTTTTTGTCGAAAAATGTCGAACGAAAAAAATGTCTTGTTTTGTCGAAATGATAGAATTTTTTTTTGACATAATTTATAGTTTCTTTTGAGAGGTGATATCAGATGCTAGAAATGGACATTGATGTCGTTAGAGGGATTATGTTTATACATTTGGAAGGGAATTTGAATAAGAATACTATTGGTCAGTTTGAGCGAGAACTTAATTATTTACTTTATAAGCAAGGAATGCATTATTTTGTGTTTGATTTTAAGGATATTGATAGAATTGAGATGGATATAATTTCTTGGTTAAATAATAAGTTAGTGGAAATTTTTTTGAGTTGTGGGAAAGTTGTTTTATGTGGTCTTGATGGAGTATATGAAAGACAACTTGGGAAACAGGATAGTTTATTTTATGTAAGAGAGGGGAATCAGGCTTTTAAATATTTGACGATATAAAGGAGGATAATGGACGACTTATTAGAGTATGAGAATTTAGTTTATAGTATTATTAATAAGTATGGAAGTTATTTTGAAAGAGAAGATTTATATCAAGTTGGAATGATGGGATTAATTGATGCCTATAAACATTATGATGAAAGTTTTAATGTGAAGTTTTCTAGTTATGCATATTACTATATTATTGGCGAAGTTACGAAATTTGTAAGAGAAAATAGAAGTGTTAAAGTTAGTAAAGATGTGGTAAAACTTAGTCAAACGATTGAAAAAACTAGGGATGTAATGCGGCAAAGATTAGGAAGAGAGCCAACTGATACAGAAGTGTCTTTGTTTATGGAAATTGATGAGGCAAAGATTGGAGAAGTAAGAAATATGATGCAGGAAGTACAAAGTTTAGATTTCCAATATGATGAAGATGTTTCATTATACAATTCGATATTAAGTTTTGATGGTGAAACAAGTGCAGATGTTTTAGATTTAAAAGAACAACTAGGAAGATTAACTGATGAAGAAAGACATTTAATTGAAGCAAGATATTATTGTGATATGACTCAAAGTGAAACAAGTAGATGTTTAGGAATGAGTCAAGTACAAGTGTCTCGTAAAGAAAGTAAAATTTTAGAAAAATTGAGACAAAGTTTATAAACTTAAGGTAATGCTTAAGTTTTTTTTGTATAAAAAAATTTTTTGATTTCATACTATTAGTGGTGATTAAGAAATGAAAAATACAAAGTATGATAAAACTGCAGATATGTTTAAAGCAGATGAACATCATATTAGAAATGCTTTTTTGGCTTTTTTCGTAGGTGGGTTAATTGGATTATTAGGAGAAGTTGTAATTGAAGTGTTGTGTCATTGTTTTCATATGTCTAGAAGTGATTCTTCAACTTATATGATTATGATTTTTATATTTGTGGCTAGTTTGTGTACGGCACTTGGATTTTTTGACAAGTTAGTTACAAAGTTTAAGTGTGGTTTATTGATACCGATTACTGGATTTGCACATTCAATGACTAGTGCGGCTTTGGATTATAAGAATGAAGGACCAATTTATGGAATTGGGGCAAATATGTTTAAGTTGGCTGGTTCGGTTATTTTATATGGTGTGGTATCGGCGTGGATCTTTGGAATGGTTAGATACTTAATTGGGGTGATTTCATGACATTTAATTATAAGAATGTATATATTAAGGATACAGCAACTATTTGTGGACCATATGAGAAGGATGGACCATTGAAGAAATATTTTGATAAATCTTATAATGATTTATATTTTGGAGAGAAGTCTTTTGAAAAGGCAGAGATTAAATTAGTTAAAGATGCTCTTGTAATGTTGATGAAGAAGACGGGGTTGAAGAAAGAGGATATTGAACTTACTATTGGAGGAGATTTATTAAATCAAATTGCTGCTTCTACATATGGTACTTATAGTGTGGGAGATGCTTTTATTGGTATTTATGGTGCTTGTAGTACAAGTGTTTTAGGAATGATTGTAGGAAGTAATTTTATTGATGATAAAAGAGTTAAAAATGCTTGTGTGGTTGTGTCAAGTCATAATATGAGTAGTGAAAAACAATTTAGAAACCCTACTGAATATGGAGCTCCAAAACCTTCTAGTGCAACTTTTACGGCTACTGGTGCAGCGGCTTGTTTACTTACTGATAAGAAGAGTTCTGTAAAGGTTGATTGTGCAACGTTGGGAAAAATTGTTGATTATGGGCAAAATGATCCTAATGATATGGGAAGAGTAATGGCACCTGCTGTTATTGAAACATTACTTGCACATTTTAAAGATACTGGTAGAAGTGTTGATGATTATGATTTGATTTTGACTGGTGATTTAGGAATTTATGGTAAGAATATTTTGATGGAGTATATGCAGAAATACCATGATATTGATTTGAGTAAAAAATATAACGATTGTGGAGTAATGCTTTATGATCTAGAGAAGCAAGAGGAGGTTAATGCTGGTGGTTCTGGACCTGTTTGTAGTGCATTAGTTAATTATTCTTATGTGTTTGAACAATTGAAGAAAAAGAAATTGAAGAGAGTATTATTGATTGCGACAGGGGCTTTATTTTCTCCAACAATGGTTTATCAAAAGGAAAACATTTATTCGATTGCACATGCGATTAGTTTGGAGGCGGTATAATGCTTTTAATTAATTCATTTTTGTTTTGTGGAATTGTTTGTATGATTGCACAAGTTATTTTAGATAATACTAAGTTAACGCCGGGACATATTACAAGTATTTTTGTAGTGATTGGAGCAGCACTTGATAGTTTTGGAATATATGATTGGATTATTAAAACGGTTGGTGGAGGAGCACTTTTACCAATCACAAGTTTTGGGCATTCTCTTGTTCATGGAGCACTGGCTGCTACTAATAGTCATGGCTTTGTTGGTCTTTTAATGGGAATGTTTGATTTAACGGCAACTGGTATTACAACAGCGATTATATTTTCTTTTGTATTTAGTTTGATTTTTAAACCAAAGAATTAAGAATGATCCTTGTGATTGTTCTTTTTCTATGGTATGATAGGCGTACTTTTGAGCATGTTTTAGGAGCGAATAGTTATGGCAATAGATTTTAAAAAGTTAGATAGTGACGAATTAGAAATGTTTTTGAGTGCAGGAGTGTGTGAGGATATTGGAAAACAAATTAGAAAAGAGTTAGAAAGACGGGAAAGGTTAGCAGGATATACTTTACAAGAAGAGTTTAAAAGTGATCGATTACCAGATTATAATTCTGATTATTTATATAGGGCTAAACAACTTTCATTGGAGTTTGATGTTTTTTCTTTGCCATTTACTTGGAGATGTGCTTGTTTTGATTCACATAATAATAGTAAAGGGGATTTTTATGTAGGAATGTTTGGGAAGGATAAGAGTAATCTAGATCAAAAATGGATGCATAATTTGGGTTATTTATCTTTGTTGTTTCAAGATGAAAGTTTATGGAGAAATTATGAGGGTACTTATAATGTGATTAATTATATGGTAAATGGTATTTATAGGGAATTGATGAGAAATGATGGAAATGTTGAGAATGTTTCAGACCTTTTTAGAGATTTACCAGAGAAAGAAGAGATTGTGCGAGATAAATTTAGAGATGTTGTTGATTATTTATGGACTATAAGAAGTGAAGTTGTTGATTCTAGAAGTTCAGTTGATAATCATGGCCTTACTTTAAATAGGGCAAAGACTAAAAAGAAGTTATCTTTATCACAGAAAGCATTGATTGAAGCAGTGGCTTATGGATGTAGTTTAGAGGAATTAGAAGATGGAAATTATGAAGAGGCAAAGAGATTAATATATGTTCCTTGTAGTAAAATAAAAAGATAGGAAGTTTTTGAAGTTTCCTATCTTTAATTTACTTTGGATAATTCAATGATTAAATCCATGTTGTCGTCTTTGGCCATAATGTTTTTGTGAGGCGTATTACAAGAGGTGCATTTGTATAGGATTTTATAGGTGTCTTTAAATTTTTCGATACCTATTGGTTTAAGTAATCCTTTGCAGGTATTCATTCTATCTCCTGGCATGATATCAACATGTTTTGAGTATAGGCAATATGGACAATGATCACGAGCAGTATATCCTAATGGTGAAATTAATTGTCCACAGTTTTCACAAGTAAATTCTTCATCTTTCATAGTAAAGTTTTTCATTTGTATCACCTGAATATTATTATAGCATAAGCCTTTTTGATATGGTATAATTGTTTTATAGTTCGGAGTGATTTTAATGAATGTGGAATTTAAAATTAATGAATTTGAGGGACCTTTAGACTTATTACTTCATCTTATTAAAGAAAGTAAGATGGATATTATGAATATTGAGATTGAGTCTATTACAAAACAGTATATGGATTATTTGGCTCTTCAGGAGAAGATGAATTTGGAGATTGCGAGTGAGTATTTGGTACTGGCATCTGAATTATTGGAGATTAAGAGTAGGATGTTACTTCCAAGTTCAAAAAATGAGGAGGAAGAGGAAGAAGAAATTGATCCACGAGAAGAACTAGTTAATAGATTACTTGAGTATCAGGCTTATAAAGAAATTACTAAGGTACTTCAAGAGAAGGAAAGTTTAAGAAGAGAGATTTATACAAAATCACCGGAAAATATTAAGAATTATATTGATGAGGTTAAAGAAATAAATGTTGATGTTTCTTTAGATGATTTGGTTGAGGCATTTAAGAATTACTTGGCTCGTAAGAAGGATAACAAGCCTTTAAAAACAAAAGTTACAGTTAATGAGATTAGTGTTTCTTCAAGACGGCATGATATTAAGAGATTGTTGAAGAATAAGAAGAGAGTGTCATTTTTTGAACTGTTTCCAGTTTTAACTAAAGAGTATGTAGTAGCAACTTTTTTAGCGGTACTTGAAATGGCTAAAAGTGGGGAACTTACAATTACGCAAGATAAGGCATTTGATGATATTATATGTGAGGAGGTTCGTAGTTAATGAAGAAAGCAGTATTAGAAGGTCTTTTATTTGTGGTAGGTGAAGATGGACTTACACTAGAGCAAATAGAAGATGTGTTAGATATAAATGAAGAGGAATCTAAGGAATTATTGATGGGTTTAAAGAAGGATTATGAAGATGGTACAAGAGGTCTTAGAATTGACTTTTTAGGAAATAGATTTAAACTTACGACAAAGTTTGAACATAGGGAATTTTATCAGAAATTGATTGAAAATCCGGAGACGAATGTTCTTAGTCAATCTGCTTTGGAGACACTAGCAATTATTGCGTATAATGAACCAATTACAAGAGTTGAGATTGATAAATTACGTGGAGTTGGTAGTGTTCAAATGATTAGAAAACTAGTAGCAAAGGGGTTTATTAAAGAAGTTGGAAGAAGTGAGCTGCCGGGTAGACCTATTCTTTATGAGACAACTAGTGATTTTTTAGATTATTTTGGATTGGCAACGATAGAGGATTTACCGGATATGAGAGAGTTTTTAGAAGAGAATGATGGAGAAGAAGGAGACGAAGAATCCGACTTATATACTTCTAAGTATAAAGAAGTTGTTGAACAAAATTAAAAAAGTGCTTGCATAGGTAGTGTTTTATGAGATATAATTTATGCATACGCTGCTCGTATGGCGGAATTGGTAGACGCGGTGGATTCAAAATCCACTTCTAGCGATAGAGTTCCGGTTCAAGTCCGGATACGAGCACCATGCCGAAATAGCTCAATTGGTAGAGCAACTGATTTGTAATCAGTAGGTTACGGGTTCAAGTCCTGTTTTCGGCACCAGATTGTTAGGAAACTCGAACCATTCGAGTAAAAGATAAAATGACTTGTTAAAAAGTTGTTTTTATGATATTATGTATATGGATGAAGAAATATTCATAAAATATTAAAGGAACACTTAATATTAGCGTGTTGAGTGTTGCCGATTAA
>CAYXZZ010000054.1:0-8647 GCA_964470055.1 uncultured Mycoplasma sp. | reverse complement strand
CACCTCTCCTTCGTCTGGAAAAGAAGCATTAAAATCTGTTACATTATATGTACCAGTAAATAAATTCCATTCAGGTAATAAGCACATACACATACCAATAGCAAATATTAGTCCTCCAATTGTACCTAAGATAATTTCTAATAAAGTTTCTTTTTTCATATTAATCCCTCACCTTTAATTTTTATTGATTAAATCAGTCGTATTTTTTCTTTGCTCTTCTAACATTTTTTTATAATTTTCACGATTTTCTTCAGCAGTTGCTTTTGCATCTCTTTCCATGTGAGACATAACTACTTTTGCTTTTTCAACAAATCCTTCTGCATCTTTAAATTCTTGCATATCTGGAGTAGTTTGTTTAGCACTATCAAATCTTGCTTTTGAATCTACTTTTACTGCCTCAAAATTTTCCTTATCAATTTCATGTTGTTTCTTAGCACTTTCTTTCATATCATCAAATGCTCGTTGGAAAAAACCTTTATTTTCTGACATATCTATTCCTCCTTTTGTCCTTATCATTATATTGTATCAAAGTAAATTATCGGTAAAGTAATAGTAAAAAAATAGTAAAATTTTTGTCTTTTACTATTTTTGGTTATATTTTTCTTGATTTATTAATATTAAATTGTTCTTAATTATTCTTGTGAAGCGTTACTGTAAAAATGCTGCCTTTATTAGGTTCACTTTCTACTTTTATTTTTCCTTCTATTAATTGAATAATTCTACTAACGATGGTAAGACCTAGGCCTAATCCTTTAGTTGTTTTGCTTTTATCGGCTTGGTAAAATTTATTAAATATTTGCTTAATTTCTTCACTGTTCATACCAATCCCAGTATCAATAACACTAAACATTATGGTTTCAGAATATCCCCGTAAGTTTACTGTAACGGTTCCACCTTCCGGAGTATATTTTATGGCGTTATTTATTAAATTCATCCATAAATGTTCCATGAGTTCTTCACTACCAAAATACTCTACTTCTTCTAAATTGCAGGATAGATTTATTTTCTTTTTATTACATTCTAGTTCTAAAACTATTAAACATCTTCTTATTTGTTCATCTAGAGAAAATTTTCTTTTATTAGGGATAATGCCTTGTGAATTTAGTTTAGTAAGTAATATTGAACTGTTGGCGAGATAAGTTAGTTTTTCTGATTCTTCAACAATTATTTTGAGATATTTTTTTCTAGTTTCAGCATCAATGTCTTCTTCTAGCAGAATTTCGGCAAATCCTTTAATGGATGTGATTGGAGTTTTAAATTCGTGAGAATAATTATTTACAAATTCATCTTGAAGAGTATTGGCTTTTTTTAGTTCTTCTTCTAGTTTGTTAAAATTATTGTATGCTACAGCAAAAATATCGGATTTGGTTGGATCTAATTTAGCATGATAATCACCATCTGCTGCCTTGGCTAGACCATCAGCTAGATCGGTTGCTTGTTTAGCCATCCATTTAGCGTTGATCATATTAATAACAGTTATGAATATACACATTGGGATGATTAGACCTAGTGATGGAATTAACATTTCTAAAGATAATTTATAGTCATTCATTCCCCATTCTACAATACAAAATGATAGTATTGAGGCTATTAAAATGAAAATTGTTTGAATTCTTAACCATCTCAAAATATTTTTATGGGTTACTTTATCAATGTGAAGTCTATTTTTCATAATTTTCCACCATGATTGTTTTATATCCCAATCCTTTAACTGAAACTATTTCGAATTCTTTGACGTCTTTTAATTTATTACGAATTTTATTGATATGTGTTTTAATGGTATCTTCACTACTGTTAGATTCATATCCCCAAATGTCTTCTAGAAGTTGCATTTTTGTCATGACACGATTTGGGTATGATAGTAATTTAAATAATAGTTCGAATTCTTTTTTTGTCATTTCTATGTTACTGCAGTTATATATTATTGAGTAGTCATTTTCATCCATTTCAAAATTTCCAATATTAATCTTCATTTTATTGGCTATGTTTGCTCTTCTTAATAAGGCTTTTATTCTAAGGAATAGTTCTTCGTAGTCAATTGGTTTTGTTATGTAGTCATCTACTCCTAAATCAAATCCTTGTTTTTTATCATCAAAAGTTGATTTGGCAGTTAAAAATAGAATTGGAACTTCTTCATTGTTTTCTCTTAGGTGACGAACCATTTCATAGCCATCCATGACTGGCATCATTATATCGGCGACAATAAGATCAATTTGCCTATCATAAAATATGTTTAAAGCATCACTACCATTTTCGGCAGTTACGACGTTGTAATACTTTTTTAATCTTGCTTCAGTAAGAAGTCTCGTGTGTTCGTTATCTTCGACGACTAATATTGTTACCATAAATTACTCACCTCATATATTGATAGTATATCATTAAAGTAAAATTAAAGTAAATTTGCGAAAAAGAAAAAGAAATTATTAAATAAATAATTCCATAGTTTTATTGATTTGTTAGATTCTTTGCCTGTTCACAAATGTTATATATATTATTATATTGTTCATCTATTAAGGAAATGTTTTCTTGTTCTTTTGCCCTGTATTTGTTTTTGTAGATAAAGTAAGGCATAATCCATAATACAATTCCAATGACTCCGGAAATTACGCAAGGAACATATAAAGGAGTTGCAGCAGTTATGGAAAATACTGATACGGTTAAAAAGATTGTTCCAATTATGCCGATAGTTAGGGCTAGAATGAATGCTTTTGAATAAGGTTCTTTTTCTAGCCTTTCTATTTCTTTTAATGATGATTCTAATTTTCTTTGTAAAGAAAGAAGTTGTGCTTTATTTTTAATTTTTCGATCTCTTTTAAATTTTATATTAATCTTTTTGTGATAGTTTGATGGGACATTATTAATAAAATAGTCCTCTTTTTCTACTAGAGCCGAATTATTAATTAATAGCCATCCAAAGTTTTCATAGCAATCTATGTATAATGGTTCTTTTTCTGAATCTACGGTTAGTGATAAATATTCGTAGGCGATAAAGTCTTTTGTTGCATTATTTTTCATATATTGTATTCCTCCTAATTAATTTTTTTAAATTGCAGTATTGATTATATATCTTGTAAGTAAATTAATAGTAAAGTTTTAGTTAGATTTTTAGAATTACTAATTCTTGTGTCTTTAAAGGTAGATGTTTTGTCAATCGAATAAATTCTGTGAATTATTATATATAATTTTTTTTCATATAACAAAAGAAAACTCCATCGTTTGATGAAGTTATCCTATATTTTCAACCAGGATTATTTATTAGTCACACCACCTGGGAGCAAAAAACATTTTCATATTACTACATCCATCAATGCGATAGTCTAATTATAATCTAAACATTTCTTTTTATAAATATTTTGGTTAATTTATTATTTATTGTTTAATACTGCTTGTGACACTTTCTTTATTGAAAAGTGAACTCCATTTCAATATTTGCAGTTAAACTAATCATATCTTATATAGATAATAGATTAAAATAATAAACTATTTCTTACTTTGCAGTGCTAGATAGTACTGCTTGTCAGTTTGCTAAAAAATAAGTATTATTTCAAAGTAAAGATACTTTCATCGTTAATACATATTAATTATATCATTGCTTTAAAGTTTTTCTCTTGAAAAGTTTTTTGTATATAGTAATACCTATTATAGAAAATACTAATGTTAAAATAAATATTGAAACTGATATAATGTATTGATTGTTTGCAAGAGTTGCACCACATATAGTAGAAGAAATAATTGATGGTATTCTAGCAATTCCACTAATAATCAAAAAAGGAAAAACTTCAATAGGTAATAGACCAACAAAATATGTGAAACCATCTTTAGGCAAACCAGGAATTAAATATAAGAAAAATAATAATGGATATATGTTTTTAGTATTTTTAAAAATAGAAAATACTTTCATGTTTTTAGTTGGCATAAAGAATTCAAATACTTTTTGCCCAAATTTTTTAGTTAAGGCTAAAATTATAACTGTCCCAATTAAATTACCAATTAAACAATACAGCATCCCAGGTATAGCACCCCATACATATCCAGATGCTATTTCAAAAGGTTCTGCTGGCATAAATTTTATAACCGTTTGTATTGCTCTTAATAAAATAAACATCATTTCATCAAATATTCCAAATTGACTTAGCCATTCTTTAAATGCTGTAGGATTAGATACTATTGATGTTAATTCTTTTCCATAATTTATAAATAATACTAGCCATAATATTAAGAAACTTAAAAATCCTATAGTTGCAATTTTTTGTGCTTTAGTGGCTTTAGTTATATTAATAATTGATTTAATTTGTTTCTTTACTTTACCAACCGGAGCAGGTCCTTTATTTTCAACATTTGGATAAAAACAATTTAATTCACCTTTATATCCATTTAACCAAGGTTTATATTTCCCATTATAATGTATAATTGCTGTTTCTTCTGCTACTGAATTTAAATCAAAATTCTTTTTATTATGTTTAAATGCACGCTCATCTAAATTATATATTTTTTCATCTAGCAAAATCATATTACTACCAAATAAAATATTTACTAAATCTTGATCACCCATAATAAGTTTTTGTATATTTTCTTCCAAACATTCAAAAATGGATTCTACAGTAAAATCTTGTCTAATTTGTTTGATATTCATAAGCATGATTCCAGAATTTATATATCTTTCTTGATTAGTAAGATTTAATCTTGCCTTATTTATAAAATTTATAAATCCATATAAATGACTTGCTCCTGCAATGTAACTACTACCCATTTCCATATTATATAAAGGTAACAAAGATTTTCTAATATAAATATCTGGATCTAAATACAAACAACACTCAACTTCTTTAGGTAAATAATCAAATGCCATTAATCTATAAAAAGATTCTTTAGGTAAGCGTTCAAGAACAGGTGTATCTGAAAACCAATTCTTAGTAATTTTAATACTATATACATTAATATTTCTATCATTTACTTCGTTCACAAGTAAGTCTATATCTTTTTCTTCTAATAGAGAGTGCACAAGATAAACATCAGTTATTACATCTTTATGTACTTTACTATAAGATTGCATCATAGTTATTAAAGGCAAAAGATAATTCTTATCTATGGTAACTAACAAATTGATATGTTGTTTATTTTTTTTATTATTTTTACTTCTCATAATCATACTCCAATACTTTTTTAGCAGTAATATTCATATAAAAAGGTTATCTTCATTGATAACCCTTTATCACATACTTATATATTTAGTTTATAAGTAAGATCTTCCATTGTTGCAGTAGGTATAAATCCTGGCTCAGATTTTATTAAATCCGGTAAACGATTTACTATACTAGCACATGTTAACTCTACTGTAGATGGTCGCCTAACTGTAACAGTTGTATTAGGTTCACCAATAATACTCCATTCATTTATATCAAATTCATCTGGAGCATATACTTTACCAACACATTTAGTTTCCAATGTTATTCCCTCATTTGTTTCAGTAATAACAACAGCACTCATGCCTGTTGCATTACCTGCTTTTATTGTCATACCTAATGTGCTGGATTCAATATCTTCCTTATATGTTTCTGGAACACATTTTTGAGTTTGGCTTTTAACAGTCAATCCAAGTTTTTTACACATCCAACCATTTACATTCCACATATAACTTGGAGCATATTCTCCATTATCTATCAATTTCTGTCTTTCTTCATCACTCATTCGATCAACACTAGCAATCTTTTTATCAAAATCTTCTAATGTCAATCCTGCACCATGAGCTTCTGCTAGGGCAACGCCATAATCTTCTACATTATACCAAGATTCTCCAACAATTTTTTTAATACTTTGCGTAGCACCACAAATAGATGTTATTAATTGTCCCCAGAATATATCTTGATAACCACTTCCTGTAATAGTGCAGTTATTCTTTTTAGCAAGTGCATCTATTTTTTTTGTTAAATTTGGATTAGAATTCCAAGAGAAGAATGCTTCTTCACAAGTTGTTATTGCATTAACTCCAAGTTCAGCACAAAGCATTACAGCCTCTTCAATATCGTTTAATAAGCTCATTGTTGTTATAATACAAGCGTCAGGTTTACTATTAATTAAAATCTCTCTTGCTTTTTCTACACCTTGAACTGCTATTCCTTTACCTTCACATCCAATTATAGAACCAATATCTTGTCCTATTACATTTGGATTATTATCGATAGCACCAACTATTTCGCCACCCTTTTCATAAACATACCTCATGGTATATTTACTCATTTTTCCACAACCATATTGTACGATTCTCAATTTATCATCTCCTTACATTATTTATTATAATGAATAATAATTATATAAATATTATCACTTTATTAAAAATTATTAAGAAATAAAAAAATAACGTTAACAAGACGCTATTTCTAGTTTAAATCAATCAAGATTTTAGTCGAATCAAGATTGCTTGTTTGAAGTTTTCTTTCTTCGTATGATCACACACTTAATAATTAACAAGACCATTGTTATGGCATTTGATGCACATCATATACAATTATGCTCTAAACTTTTCACTTAGAAACACACCACACTACTATTATCATAATGCAATATCTGATTCACCCTTTTTTACTGCCACAATACTTGTTACAATTTCGGGTAAAGAAGTACCTATTGCAACAATGGTTAAACCTATTATTCTTTCACTTATATTAAACATATTAGCTATTTCTGTTGCACTATTAACAACTAATTGCCCACAAATTATTATTCCTACTAGGCTACTAGCATTAACAAGATATCTTTCGCATTAAATTTAGTCTTTTCTTCATTTTTATTTATTGATTTAATTGTATCGCCGATTAACACATAAAAATATAATTCTAAAAATCCTAATAACATTAATCCATTAGTTCTAGTAGTAATTCCAGTATCTTCACCTGAAACATAAAATACAAATGTAAATATTAATAATAACTATACTAGAAAATATTAAAAATTTAAAATCTCTTGTCATAACTTTTTTCTTAGCAGTTAATGTTCCAAATAAACCACTTAGTCCTAAAACTAATAATAAATTTGAGATATTTGAACCTATTACATTTCCTAAAGAAATATCGTTCATTTCTTTAACTGAAGCAGTCATACTAACTGCAGCATCATAAGCACTTGTTCCTAAAGCTACAAATAATTAATCCAATGATTAATGCCGGTATTCTTATTGTTTTTGCTATGTTAGAGCTTCCTTCAACAAACCAATCTGCACATTTTACTAATAAAATAATCCTATTATTATTAGAATATGACTCATTTAATCTATCACCCTTTTTTTATTAATTTGCATCTTTAATTGAATTATTTATTTTTTTATAGATTTCCATAACAACTAATACTAAGAGTGCTATTACAAATAAATAAATTAAATGTATAAACGGTACTGATGTGGTTTGTAAGAATTTAGATAAGAATGGTACTTCCATAACTATAACTTGTAATCCAATAGAAACAGCTACTCCGCCTACAATTAACCAGTTATTCTTTATTGGAACACTAAATGCTGATCTATGTTCACTTCTACAATTAAATACATGAATATTTTGAATGAATACCATTAATGCCATAATATATCCACGAGCCATAGACACATCCATATTTAATTTATTTAATAAGAAATACCATACTGTAAATACTACTCCGCCAATAACTAATCCTGACACAAGAATTTCTTGGAATAATTCCTTATTAAATATTGATTCTTTTGGATTACGAGGTCGCTCTTTCAAAATTCCTTCTTCAGCTTTTTCAAATGATAAAGCAAAATCTTGAATTCCATCTGTTACTACATTTATCCATAAAAGTTGAATTGCAACAAGAGGCATTGGTAAATCTAGTATTATTGATAAACAGAAGAATGTTACTTCAGCAAGTCCACAAGATATTAAGAATAAAATTATTTTACGAATATTAGCATATGCCACACGCCCTTCTTTAATACCGGCAACAATTGACTTAAAATTATCATCAACAATTATCATATCAGCAGTTTCTCTTGCAATATCAGTTCCACTTCCCATAGCAATTCCAATATTAGCTGCTTTTAATGCTGGAGAATCATTTACGCCATCACCTGTAACTGCAACAAATTCGCCTTGTCTTTTTAAGGATTCAACTATTTTTAATTTTTGAAGTGGTGTAACTCTAGCGAATACAAATTTACGACGAATGAAATTATCAAAACTTTTTTCTCCTTTTTCAAATTCTTCATCTACTTCTACACCAGTTGTTACTTCACTATAATCATTTGTAAGTTTTAAATCTTTAGCAATTGAGAACGCTGTTAGTGGATGATCTCCAGTAATCATTAAAACTTTAATACCTGCCGTACGACACTCATTAATTGAAGCAACTGCTTCTTTTCTAATTGGATCTATAAATCCAACCATTCCCATAAAAGTTAAATTTTTGATATCTTCAGTAGTATATTTATCTTGTTTTTTTATTTTACCATTAGCAAGAGCAATAACACGATAACCATCTTTTGCTAATCCTTCGTTTTGTTCTTCTAAAATCGTTGATTTCATACTATCATCAATTAAATTAATATCACTACAGAATGCTTTTACTACCTCTAGTGAACCTTTGACTGTACAATATGTTTCTCCATCTTTTTCATAAAATACTGCTGAATATTTATTTT
>CAYXZZ010000053.1:0-8705 GCA_964470055.1 uncultured Mycoplasma sp. | reverse complement strand
TATGGCCGAAAGGCGCGAATTAAAATAAAATTTTTTATTTTAATTCTTTTCTTGTACTTATTCCAAGCATACCTCCAAGAATAGAAGTAATCATAATTATTATGTAATAGATTAAGTATTTTAAGTGAAATGTTTTAGTAAATAGTAATGTTAGTATAATGAAGATAAAAATTATGAGTAGAGATAATTTTAATCCTTCTAAGTAACCTTTGGATTTTGCTTTTTTACCTAAGAAGATACTATTAATTAGAATTACTAATAGTAGAGATACTATCTTTAGAATGTTGTAGGTAGAGGGGTTAATGATATTGAAGTAGTAAAGAATAGTAGTGAGTAGAAGGGTAATGATTATGGATGCGAGGGTTATAAGTAGATGGAAACTGTATTTTTTTAAGTTAGACATAAGTCACCTCATTAATATTTATGCTGTGTATAAAAAAATATGAATTTAATCAATATATTAGTAGGTGAGCTTATGAAAATATTTTTAATTTTGTTTCGAACGGTAATATTTTATTTTTTTATAACGGTACTTTATAGAATTATGGGTAAAAGGGAAATAAGAGAATTAAAGGTAGCAGATTTGGTTGTGTCTTTATTACTATCTAATTTAGCGGCTAAAGGAATAGAAAATTATGATGAAAATATTTTGATGGCACTTGTGCCAGTTATATTACTTGTTTTACTACAAATAATTACGGATAAGTTGAGTTTACGTTTTAGTGGTGTTAGAAAGATGGTTGATGGAGATGTTTCAGTAATTATTAATAGAGGAAAGGTTAACTTTAAGGAGATGCTTAAACAGCGATATAATTTGGATGATTTATTAATGGAACTTAGAAGTCAAGGAATTAAATCGTTTGAGTATGTTGATTATGCAATTCTTGAGATTAGTGGACGATTATCTGTATTTGAAAAAGATGGGGATGATGCTTATCCGTTACCACTGATATTAAATGGAAAGGTAGATGAAGATGTTTTAATTCAGATTGGAAAGGATGAGAAATGGTTAGAAAAAGTATTGAAGGAAGAAAATTATAATTTGAAAGATGTTTTTTATGGTTTTTATAAAGATAAACAAGTGTTTTTTATTAAAAATGAAGCAATTAAATGACAAATTATGTGGAGTTGGTTTGTTATAGTGGTAGTGGTGATAATATGAAAAAGGTTGTTTTGTCTTTAGTAATGATTAGTGTTATAGCGGGAATACTTATTGTTAATGGACCGAAAGTAGAGAAAATAGTTGAAGAAGAACAGGTAGAAAAAAGAAGTATATTTATTAGTTATATTGAACTAGAGAAATATTTAAAGGGAAAAAGTGAAGAAGAAGGAAAAGAGAATATAACTAAAATGATTCATAATATTAAAGATTTGAATTTTAATGAGGTTATTGTTCAAGTGAGAAGTTTTTGTGATGCGATTTATCCATCTGACATTTTCCCTTGGAGTAAGGTTATTTCTAGTGAAGAGGGTGTTGAATATCCTTTTGATGTTTTAAAGTATTTTGTTCTTCAGGCACATGAGAATGATGTGTCTTTTGTAGCATGGATAAATCCGTATAGGGTTAGAACTAAGGGGGATTTATCTGATGTTAGTAAGGAGAGTCCGGCTTTTCAATATATTGGAACAGACACTTTATATGTGGGTGATGCGGGAATTTATTTTAATCCAGCAAAAGATGAGGTTGATGAGTTAGTTATTAATGGGGTAGAAGAGATAATTTCTAATTATGAAGTTGATGGAATTTTATTTGATGATTATTTTTATCCGAATGATGAGATTGATATGAAAGATTATGAGAAGTATTTAGAAAATAATGAATATGTGAGTAAAGATAGGTATAGTTTAGATGTGATTAATGAGATGATTAGGAGTGTTTTTGGAGTTTGTCATGAATATGGAGTTAGATTTGGGGTGTCTCCTGATGGAAATATGGAGAATAATTATGAAAAGGTTTATGCGGATGTGAAAGAGTGGTGTAGTAGTTATGGGTACATTGATTTTATAATGCCACAAGTATATTATGGTTTTTATAATGAGACTAAGGCTTTTAAAAGTGTTATTGAAGAGTGGGAAAGTATTGTTTTAGATGAGGATATTGAAATGTATGTGGCACTTGCTTTTTATAAAGTTGGGGAAGTAGATAAATATGCGAAAAGCGGGATGTATGAGTGGACTTTATATAGTGATATTATTATGAGAGAGATTGTGATGAGTAGGAATTTAAATAAATATAAAGGTTTTTCACTGTTTAGATATGATTATCTTTTTAATGAGGAACTTTATAATGAGATGACTATATTAGAAATTGAAAATATGAAAAAAGTATTAAATTAGTGTTCAACTTCCTTAAAATTTTGTTATAATTAAGAGGATGATAGGAAGGTGTTTCTAGTGAGACGTAATAATGCAGGATTTTCAATGATGGAATTGTTGGCGGCAGTTGTTGTACTTGGAATATTGATGGGGATTGCTATACCGGCGGTAATGAATGTTATGCAAGATCAAAGACATAAAACGTATGTTGATGATGCGGTTAGACTTTCTTCTAATATGGAGTATAAGATGAATAGTGATAATATGGTTCCGGTTCCAGCAGTTGGCTCTTGTATTGCGATGAATTTGGCTTATCTTGATAATAATACTTTTAATGATGCACCTAATGATGGAGAATATGATAGACTTGGCTCTTTTGTAGTGGCAAAGAGGGTTTCCGCAACGGCGGATGTGGAATATGTTTATTACGTGAGATTGCTTGAAAAAATGAAGGGTGGAAATTATCGAGGAATTGATTTAAGAGCAGTTGATGATGATGGTACGGGTGTTTATCTATATATGGAAAAGGCTTATGATAAATGCATAAGTAATGTTGGATCTAGTAGTAGAAATGATTTTGTTTTGACAAATTATATTTCGAATACTAGCCCAATTATTTCAAGACTTAATAGTTATGGTATTAGTTGTAATAAATTGATTATTTATGCTCCGGATGATACCACAGATGAGGAGTAGTGGTTGTATGAAGATTAATAGTAAGGGTTTTACATTGGTGGAGTTGTTAGCGGTAATGGTGCTACTGGGGATTGTTATGGCAGTGACGATACCTAATATTATAGGAATTTCAACACAGAATAAGATTACAACTTATGCAGAGGATGCAAAGAAGTTTAAAAATACGGCGGAGTATAAGTTCAGGGGTGATGATACGATGACAAAACCTAGTAATAATGGGGAATGTGTCGTAGTTAATTTGAAGTATTTACATGGCAATGAGTTTGATAATCCACCATATGGAGGAGTTTATTTGATGGATCATTCGATTGTTGTGATGGTTAAAAGAAATAATCAGTATAAGTATTATGTCCAGTTAATTGAAAAGTTTGAAGAAGATACTACGTATTATAGAGGTTTTTCATTAATTGATTATGCGGAGTTAGAAAAAGAGGACTATTCTAGTAAGTTGATAGAAAAAAGTGCTGATGACGGAGGAGTTAATTCTTTATTTATTAATTTAAAGAGTTATAGAAATAATAAATCAGGGTTGGCAAGTAAGATTAAGAGTATTACAGGTTGTACGACAGTATTAGATATTTACTATGCAGAATAATGATTTTTGTAAATTGCAAAAAAATAGTATTGAAAATGGAACTTGTGTGTGTTATATTTAAAGTGTAATAAAAATAGAAAGAGAGTGAAATTTAATGAAAAAGTTAAATGCAAAAGGTTTTACTTTGATCGAGTTGCTAGCAGTTATCACAATCATGGGTATTTTGATGTTAGTTGCTATTCCGGCTGTAAGTAGAACAATTGAAAATTCAAGAAAGGATACATTCTTAGATACAGTAAAGAAGTATGTTGATGGAGCAAGTACAATGTGGGCTGCTGATAACTTAACATGTCATACAACTGATGGTAATTTCGTTTCTTCAGCAGTTGCTAACGGAACTTATTATGTAAATGTTAGTTCAGTTACTTCTGATAATGCGCCTCAATTACTTGAACAAGGTGGTAAATCTTCTTGGGGTAGTCGTGATATTAAGGGATACATCGTTGTAAAAGTTACTACTACTGGTAGTGGAAGTACTGAAACTCGTAAGATTACTTATCATCCTGTTATGTCTGATAACATTCATGGTGTAAATATTGATAGTACTGGTAAAGCGGCTACTGATGCTAGTGCTATAGAAGAAAAAGAATTAGTTCGTGGTGATATTACTATGACTGGTGCTAAATATCCAACTTTAAAAACTTCAACTGCTAATAATGTTTGTATAGAAAGTTAGTATTAAAAAAAGGCTCGATTATGTGTCTTTTTTTTGTTATACTTGATGTTGAGGTGAAGAATGTATGTTATTAATAGGAAGTCATGTTGGCTTTAGAAAAGATGATCAATTATTAGGAAGTTTAAAAGAGGCCTTAAGTTATGGGGCTAATACTTTTATGTTTTATACAGGTGCTCCACAAAATACAAAAAGATATCCAATTGAAGATGGACTTACTTTAGAAGCAATGCAATTGATGAAAGATAAGGGAATAGATTACTCTAAGGTAGTTGTTCATGCACCATATATTATAAATTTAGGTAATGATAGTGATCCTGACAAATATCAGTTTTCAGTTAATTTTTTACAAGAAGAAATAGAAAGATGCAAGTTACTCGGAATTACTAAAATGGTGCTTCATCCTGGGAGTCATGTTGGGCTTGGAATGGAACGAGCAATTTCTAATATTGCGAATGCAATAAATATGATTAGTAATGATTCTGTTGTTATATTACTGGAAACAATGGCGGGGAAGGGAACAGAAGTTGGTTCTAAATTAGAAGAATTAAAGCAAATTATTGATTTAGTTAATGATAAAGAACATATTGGAGTATGCTTAGATACTTGTCATTTAAGTGATGCGGGGTATGATTTGAGTAATTTTGATCAATTTTTAGATATGGTTGATGAGATTATTGGAATTGATAAAATTGGTTGTGTTCATGTAAATGATAGTAAAAATGCTAGAGGGGCTCATAAAGATAGACATGAGAATTTAGGGTTTGGGCATATTGGATATGAAATGCTTAGTAAAGTTATTTATAATGATAGATTAGAAGATATTCCAAAAATTTTAGAGACACCTTACGTTGATAAAGATTATGCACCATATAAATATGAAATTGAAATGATTAGAAAAAATGAATTTGATGCGGAACTAGTTGAGAAAATTAGAAATCAAGAATAAGAAAAGAACCTATTAACAAATAGGTTCTTTTTAACTATGCATTGTGGCTAGTTTTTTAGCCATTGTTTTTGATGAAGTTATTTTGTCAATTATTTTAGCTTTTTCTGGACCTTCTTGCATGAAGTTGCCGATTATTCTTTTACTGTGATCAATATGGAAGACTGTATTGGCATCTTGATTATAGATGTATCTAGCATGACCTAGATTAATAACTAAGGCGCCAACTTTTGTTTTTGATAGGCAGGCTGTTACAACTTCAAATGTACCATTGGCGTGACCGAGACCAAAATCTAAATTTTCTAACTCTGCAACTAATGCTTCTGGTATGGTATCTGATTTTATAATACTAGAAGCCATTTTGGCACGAATTTCTTTAAACTCAGTTTTAGTCATAGGACGTTTGTCAGAATTGTTTAGTGACATAACTTTATGACCTAGTTCATTTGAAAAAACATATTTTTTGCCATCAATTATGTAAGTTAGACCTATTACTTTGTCTAATTCTGTATCGCTATTTATTATTGTAGGTAATGTATTTTCTTCTTTTCTTTCAATATGAATTGTTTCCATACTAAATTCCCCCCCTCATTAGTGAGGCTTATTATAGCAGATTTGGTTTAAAAAGTCAATTTTTAGAGGTATTTTTGGCTATATTCGTTGTATAAAAGAACAATTTTATCGAAGAGGTCTTTTCTAATATTTTGACGGAGAATGGTAAATGAAGTAGTGTTTTTGTTTAGAAGTTCGTTTTGATATTTTAAAATGTAGTTATAAATAATAGTTGCTTCCTGATCAGTTAGTGCTTCATTTTGAGTTAATGCATAGTTTTTGATATGATCGACTGTTAAAAAAGAAAGATATTTTTTTATTAATTCTTTGTATATAAAAATCACCTCTAATAAAAATATATGATTTAATTTTTAAAAAAAGTTCCACAATAATAAAAGGAGGTGCTTTATGAAGAGGAAAAAGAAATTTGATTATAATAAAGTGCTAATAAAAAGAACAGTAGTTTTATTTTGGTTAGTTATTGGACTTTTTTTAGTTGTGTTAGGAAGAATATTTATGGTGATGATTGTAGATAATGATAAGTATAGTGAGTTACTTGCTGAACTTTCATATGATACTGTTGAGGGAGATTCGACTCCTAGAGGAAGAATTCTTGATAGAAATTATAATGTTATTGTAGATAATAAGGCGGTTAATACGATTGTTTATAAAAGAGATAGATCGACTAGTATTAAAGATATGATTGAACTTGCTTATACAGTGTCTAAACGTTTAGAGTTGGAGTATGGTAAAATTACGGATCGAATGAAAAGAGAATTTTATTTATATAAAAATAGTGGTGAGTGTGAAAAATTAATTTCTGATGAAGAGTATGAGTTATATAAAATGCGAAAACTTAGTAGTTTAGAAATAGAAGAATTAAAAATAAAGAGGATTAGTGAGGAGGTTCTTTTAGAATTTAGTGAAGATGATTTAAGGGCGACTTATTTGTTTTATTTAATGCGAAACGGTTATAGTTATTCTGAAAAGGTTATTAAAAGTGATGTTAGTGATGAGGAGTTTGCATATATTTCAGAAAATAATAGTACTTTAGTTGGATTTGATACTAAGATTGATTGGGTTAGAGTATATCCGTATGGAGATACAATGAGGTCTATTTTGGGAAGTGTTTCTAGTAGTAGTCAAGGAGTGCCGGCAGAAGAGAAAGATTATTATTTAGATTTGGGTTATTCATTGAGTGATAGAGTGGGTTTAAGTTATTTAGAAAAACAATATGAGGAATATTTAAAAGGAAAAAAGAGTATTTATGAGGTGGTAAGTTCTAGTGAAGTGAAGTTGATTGAAGAGGGGATGCGGGGAAATGATATTGTTTTATCGATTGATATAAACTTACAGGTTGAGGTAGAAAAAATTATTGAAGAACAAATGCTTAGGGCTAAGAAGGAGGCTAATACGGAGTATTATGATCATTCAAGTGTAATTATTCAAGATCCTAATAGTGGGGAGATATTGGCTTTTGCTTCTAAAAGATTAGTAAATGGAGAAGTGGTTGATAATGCAAATAGTATGCTTGTTTCACCTATTACTCCAGGCTCTGTTGTGAAGGGGGCATCTATTTTGGTTGGATATAATGAGGGAGCAATTAAAATAGGTGAGGCGATGTATGATGAATGTGTAAAGATTGCTGGTGCTCCTAAAAAATGTTCTTCTGTTTCTAATTTAGGAGTTATAGATGATATTACAGCACTTGCTAAAAGTAGCAATGTTTATCAATTTAAAACAGCGATTCGTGTTAATGGACAGGAGTATTCATATGGGATGAGGCTTAATTTCAATCAAAAAGCCTTTGATACATATCGCTCTATGTATAGATCTTTTGGACTTGGAGCATCAACCGGAATTGATTTGCCAGTTGAAAGTTTAGGGTATACGGCAGAGGATAAGAGTGCTGGAAATTTACTTGATTATGTTATGGGACAATATGAAACATATACTCCACTACAGTTATCACAGTATATTAATACAATTGCTAATGATGGTAGTAGATATCAGATGCATTTATTAAAAGAAGTTGTTAGTCCAGAAGGAGAAGTTATTTATACGTATGAACCTAAGGTTTTAAATACAATTGATACAAGTAGCGAATATATGAATCGAATGAAAGAGGGGTTTTATGCGGTGATGCATGCAGTTGGTGGTTATGGAAGAGGTTATGTTGAACAAAAATATGATGCTGCTGGGAAAACGGGAACTTCTCAAAGTTTTATTGACACTAATAATGATGGAGTGATTGATACGGAAACAATTACTAGTACATTTGTTGGTTATCTACCGGCAACTGATCCTAAGATATCAATAATGGTCACGTCTCCTAATTCTTCGCATCCTAATTCTAACTATGATTTTGCGAGTTTGGTTACACTTAGAATTACTAAGGAAGTGACCAATAAGTATGCCGAAATGTATGGTTTATAGGAAAAACTTGTCTAAATAGCCATATTTTTTAGTATTTTGAATAAAAAACTTTTGCATTTTTAGAAAAGTTTGGTATAATACCTATAGGCGTGTAAGGAGGGATTAGAAAATGGCTAAAGTAGGAAATAGACAATATAAAACTCTTGTATGTAGTGAATGTAAAGAAGAAAACTACAGAGAACAAAGAAATGTTAAAAATACAACAGAACGTCTTGAATTAAATAGATACTGTCCTAGATGTAGAAAACATACGGTACATAAGGAAAAGAAGTAAAAATAAGCTAAACACTTATTTTTAATTTTAGTTTTAGGAGTGAGAGATATGATTAGTACAAATGATTTAAAAAACGGAATTACTATTGAAGTAGATGGAGCAATTTTGTTGTTTTAAATACTGAGCATGTTAAGCCTGGTAAAGGTGCAGCAATCGTAAAGGCTAAGTTAAAGAATTTAAGAACTGGTGCTATTTATGAACAAACATTTAATGCTGG
>CAYXZZ010000052.1:0-9078 GCA_964470055.1 uncultured Mycoplasma sp. | reverse complement strand
AAACTTACATTTTAGGTAATGAAATGTGCGGACACTTAATATTTCCATTTATAAAGATAAAAAGTAATATTTTATATACTGACAATTAAATTATAATATGTTAAAATAAAGTAGGTGATTTTAATGAAAAACAGAAGCGAACTTAGAGAAGTAATTATGAAAGTAATCTACCAAGTAAATCTTTTAGATGAAGCAAAACTTGAATATGATTTATCTGAATTAATTAAAGAACAAATTGAAGTTCAAAATGATTTTGTCAATACAAGTGTTGATGGAATCATCGAACATAAAAAAGAAATATACAAATTAGCCGATAAATATCTAAATAAATGGACAATGGAACGCTTAAACAAAGTAGATCAAGCCATCCTTTCCCTTGGAATTTATGAACTATTATATACTGAAACTCCAAGTGTAGTTGCAATAAACGAAGCCATTGAATTATCCAAAAAATATTCTGATGAATCAGTAACAAAAATGATTAACGGAGTTTTAGATAAAGTTTATCACGAAGAAGAAAAATAAAATACAATTTCTGTATTTTTTTCTTATATCAGAGTCTAAAAAGAGGGTGAATTAATGAACGATAAATATATAACTGTATCCCAATTAACTAGATATATTAAGTATAAAATAGATAACGATGTCCATTTAAACGAAGTGTTTTTAAAAGGTGAAATATCTAACTTTAAAGCCCACACTAGAGGACACTACTATTTTACTTTAAAAGATGAAGGAAGTAGAATAAACGCTGTCATGTTTGCCTCTTCAACGAAAAACATCAAATTCATGCCACAAGATGGTATGAAAGTCCTAGTAACTGGAAAAATAAGTGTTTTTGAAGCCAATGGTGGTTATCAAATTTATGTTAATGACATGCTAGAAGATGGTGTTGGAAATCTTTATATAGCGTTTGAACAATTAAAGAAAAAGCTTGAAACCGAAGGATTATTTAATCCAAATATTAAAAAGCCTATTCCTAAAATCCCAACTAGAGTAGGAGTAGTAACTGCTCCAACCGGAGCCGCTATAAAAGACATAATTTCTACTATTAAACGACGTTGGCCATTAGCCGAAATATTATTATTTCCTTCTCTTGTTCAAGGAGAAGAAGCCGCAAAAGACATCGTTAAACAAATTAAATTAAGTGAAAATTACGCTATTGATACACTCATAGTTGGTCGCGGAGGAGGAAGCATTGAAGATCTTTGGCCATTCAATGAAGAAATAGTTGCCAGAGCAATCTACGAATGTAAAATTCCTGTCATTAGTGCTGTAGGTCATGAAATTGATTTCACAATAGCCGATTTTGTCGCCGACTTACGTGCTCCAACTCCAACCGGAGCCGCTGAACTTGCAGTCCCAGCCATTAGCGATGTTGCAAACTATTTAAACCAATTAAAAATAAGACTTAATAAAGCAATTCAAACAAAAATGACCATTAATAAACAAAAACTATCAGAGATAACTAGTCGTTATATATTCAAGAGTCCAATTAGTATTTATCAAACTAAAGAAATGTTATTTGATAACCTATTAGATAGGCTAAAATATGCAACAACAAACCTAGTAACAATTAAAGAAAAAAAATATAATCAAGTAAAAAGTTCATATATTTTAAAAAATCCATATCAATTATTAGATAAAAAAGCAAATAAGTATTTACAAATTATCTCTAAATTAGAAACCTTAAGTCCTTTACTAACTTTAAAAAGAGGATACACAATGACCAAATTAAACGATAAAGTAATAACAAGTTGTAAAGACATAAAACAAGGTGACAATTTAAAAATAGAATTCAGTGATGGAATAGTAAATACAGAAGTAATATAAGGAGGAATTATGGCAACAAAAAAAGAAGAACAAGAATTATCATTTGAAGAAAACTTAGAAAAATTAGAAATCATCGTTAAAAAATTAGAAAGTGGCGAAGTACCACTTGACAATGCCATTGCAGAATTTACAGAAGCAATGAAACTTGCTAAGCTTTGTGATGAAAAATTAAAAAATGCTGAAGAAGCAATCACAAAATTAGTTAATAAAGATGGATCTTTAGAAGATTTCCAAGTTGAAGAGTAAAAGTGCTTAAATAAAAAGCGCTTTTTTAATTTGAATTAAACTTTCCTGAAACATTATCAAAAAAATGCCCCGTAGGGCACTTATTAAACATTTAATACTTTATTGGCAAATACTAACGCTACCATTTTAACTTCTTGTTCATCATCAAGGCTAACTAATACCTGAGGGTCTTCCTTATCTCTTTTTCTAAACATATATTCATCCTCATTATCTACTTTAGAAAGGTATAAGTAAGAAGTTCCTTCTATTTCAAGCTCTTCCATTAAATAGTATTCTTCATCATTAATAACATAAATATCTACATCAACCATTATTTACCTCCACCAAAACTATTTCCATTTTCTATTGCATCACTAATTTCTTGACCATTAAGTTCTCTATGCATAGCCGCTAATTCAGTTTGTTTTTCATCCATTTCATTTTGTAAAACAATTTTTTCTCGTTCACTTTTTTCCCATTCTTTAATACTTTTAAAGCCAGCCTGTTCAACATAAGCCTCAACACTATCATATTGGGTATAATTTAAAACTCGATTTGTCTGATACTCTCCAATATTTGCATAAGTTTTATAAAGCTCTAACGAAAAGTCTCGACCATCACCTTGAATATATTCGGCAATATCATCATAGTCATAAAAATAATGTTGATTGTCTGAGGTTCTATGTGTATTAGGAGAAATAACATCTTTTCTAAATTCACTTGTTTGTGAATAGACTGCACCCATTTCCTTATAAGAATCAATAACATTAGAAACCGTATTAACCGCAATACCACCAACAACCAAACAAGCAGCACATAATCCCGCAAGTCTTCTTTGATGTTCTTTTTTTCTTTGTTGCGCTTTAATAACTCTTGCTCTTTCTCTTTGTGCTGGAGTCATTGTACTTTTTCTAACCACATTTCGTCCTTGTTCTTCATATCTCGCAACATTAGTAGTTGTCGTAACAGTTGATAATTCTCTTGAGTTTTGAGGATTATCTTGATCATAAAAATATGCCATTTTACTTCACCATCCTATTATAAATATATATTAATAACTAAATTTTTGCAATTAACTTGTCAAATAAATTACATAATTTACAATATTTTTACCAAAAATATCATTGGAAAAATTTTATTAAAATAAAAATATAAATATCGTAAAACATAATACTGTAGTAACAGTAAAAGAGGTGATTTTTTTGAAAATTAAAAATTCAATTTTAAAAATATTCATATTAATCCTTCTTATTATGCCACTTTCTACATTTGCTTATTCACAACAGGTTATTCCAGGAGGAGAAACAATTGGTATAGAAGTGAATTCCAAAGGTGTTCTAGTCGTTGGTTATTATGATGTAGACAATAAAAAAATAGCCAAAGAAGCCGGTTTCAAACTTGGAGACATTATCATATCAGTAAATGATACTAAAGTGGATACAATAAACACAATGGTTGATGTTATAAATAGCGCAACTAATTCTACATTAAACTTCAAAGTCTTACGTAATAATAATGAAAAAGATATTAGTTTAACAATTAAACTTGGAAGTGATGAGGTTCTTAAAACCGGATTATACGTAAAAGACAAAATAAATGGAGTAGGGACACTATCATATATTGACCCAGAAACTAGAATATTTGGTTCCCTAGGTCATGAAATACTTGAATCGAAAACTGCCTCAAAATTTGAAATTAAAAACGGAAAAATCTATGAAGCAACAGTTTCAAGTATTGAAAAAAGTAAAGTAGGTAGTGCCGGAGAGAAAAATACCTCTTACAACAAAACAGAAGTTTATGGAGAAATAAAAGAAAATGATACTACAGGAATTTACGGTACTTATACAGAAGAAATAGATACGACAAAAACAATAGAAATAGGAGAAAGTAAAACTGTTACTACCGGTGAAGCAACTATTAGAACTGTAATTGAAAAAGATAAAGTCGAAGATTTCAAAATCAACATCTTAAAGATTAATACAGATAGTAAAACCAAAAACATTTTATTTGAAATAACAGACAAAAGATTATTAGAAAAAACAGGAGGAGTAATACAGGGAATGTCAGGTTCCCCAATCATTCAGAATAATAAACTAATAGGTGCAGTAAACTATGTTATCGTAAATGATCCTACGAAAGGATATGGTATTTTTATTACAACAATGCTAGAAGAAGGAGAAAACTAAAAAAGAACTGCTATCAACTAGCAGTTTCTTTGTATTGTTGCTTAATTAATTTCGCATGAACTACAATTCGCCATCCATCATCATTTAAACAAGTTGAAAGTGTAATAACTTTATCATATTCATTCAATTCCGTTTGAATAGTTGAAGTATTTCTTTCTTTCATTGTATTAAGCCACGTTATCTTTTTAGCAGTATCACTAAACTTAGGTGTAATATAATAAGTTTCACTTTCAATTGTATAAATCGAAAATATCTGATAAACATAATTCATACTAGGAGTAGAAATAGTAATTACATAATTATCTTTATCACTTTGCCAACTTTTTGTCAGTAAGTTTTTTAAAGAACCAAACACTGTTTTATTAAGCCGCCCATGTCCATAAATAATCGTATTATCATCATTAAACTCTTTATCATTTCTATAATCTAAATAAACCCAACCTGCATCATTTTTACTTTTATCAAAAGCATGTGTTAAATAATAATCATTATTAGTAGTTTGAACAATTGGATAATTAATATTAGTCCCCTTAACATTAATATACCCAACAGTATCAGAATTTTTTTCTAATAATTGTGTAAAGTCAACATCTTGAAAAGGCACCTTTACATAATACCAATAGTCACTTTCAGGATCTTCCGCTGGAGGATTAATAACTTCTCCCTCATCATCAATCTCCTTAACTTCAACAACCTCTTCAATTTCCTTTTCTAATTCATTTATTTTTTTATTATCTTTTCCCCAATTAAAAATAATGCCCAAATTTATAATCAATATCGTTCCAAATATTAAACAAAGTAAGGTAAATGCCCAGGGTCTAAGTCTCGTTCTCTTTTTAGTTTTTCTTTGTTGCGACTGATATTCAGATCTTGTCAATTTCTTTTCTTTTTTCTTAAAAAGATGTAGCAATCTAAATCACCTCTATCATCGATTATAACACAATAAGGAGAAATTAAAAATAAAAATCTAGTAATGTCTACTGACTAAAAAAGACATTTTTTTCTATTGCAAATTTAATACAAATAATGTATATTTAAATCATAGAGAGGATCTATAGAAAGGAGTAAGGATAAAATGAAAAAGAAGATGTTATTTTTAATAACGTTATTAGTTGCGACAGCATTATTTATTCCAAATGTATTCGCAGCTGATGCAGAACCAACAAAACTTGTTGTTGGTGAAGAAACTGTTTTAATTGCCAATGGTGTAGAGCTAACAGTAACTGCTCCAACTACTGAAGGTATGGGAGCATTAGTTACTTGGGCTGGTGGTTCAATGGAACTTCCTGCTGACGCTTGGATTTTTGGTGGTACACACAATGACAATAGTACAACAGTTAACACAAAAATCACAATGGAAGGTGGACAACTATATGCAATTGTAGGTGGTGGTTTACACAAAAGTAGTGTAGGAACTGCGACAATTGTTATCAATGGTGGTACATTAAAAAGCGTATATGGTGGAGGAGTTGCAAGTGGATTCTTTGACGCACCAACAGCAGAAGAAAAAACTCATAACTATGATGGAGATGCAAAAGAATCAACAACAAGAGTAGAATCTGCAACTATCACTATCAATGATGGTACATTAACAAAATACATTTATGGTGGAGGAATGGGCTACAATTATATTGGAGAAACATCAATCACTGTAAATGGTGGAAACCAAGAAACTGCTATCTTAACAGCGGGTGGAGCAAATGGATATACTGGAACTACACAAGTAACTATCAACGATGGAAATATTGGAACAGTACAAAGTGTTAACCGTGGATCTGTTGATTCTGCAAGTGTTGTTGTAGAAGGTGGAACAGTTGGAACAATCTACGCTGGAGGAGAAACTACTGACAGTACAGTTAATGGTACTATTTCAGACGCATCAATCACTGTAAATGGTGGTAAAGTTGAAAGTATTGAAACAGGTACAAATGGTGGAGCAAATACTTCAGCAAGTGATGTAACTGTAGTACAATATAACAAAGATGCAGTTGAAAATATTGATGAAACTACATTCAGTGAAGATGCAGTAGTAAAAACTATAACTCTTACATTCGCAGTAGAAGGTGAAGAAGAAAGTATCGAGTTGCCAGTAGGTTTTGCTTTCACTGCCGAAGATTTGACTAATTTAGAAAAAGATTTAGCTGAAACCTTAAGTGGTAGTGGCTATGCATTCGATAATTTCTATTCTGACAAAGAATGTACTCAAGTATATGACATGACAGAACCATTTACAGAAAATACAACTGTATATATGAAATTAGTTCAACTTCGTGAAGAAGAAACTGATACCACAACAAACCCTAATACATCTGATATCAGTTTATACGGTACAATAGTTGCAATCCTTATCGCAACAGTAGGATTAGGATATACAATTAAAAAACGTAGATTCAATTAATAAAGGGCCTTTAAAAGGTCTTTTTTTCTTGCATATTTTCTTAAAAAAAGAAAATACTATTATTGGTGATATTATGGACATACAAGAAGCATTAAGCATTATTCCTAGAAGTATAGTAAGTTTAGTAACACTTTTTATCGCAACAAAAATCCTTGGGAAAAAGCAAGTATCAGAATTAAGTCTCTTTGACTATTGTATTGGAATTTCTATTGGGAATTTTACTGCTGAAATGATTTTAGTTCTAGAAAACCAATTAATAAATGGGGTCGTCGCAATCCTAACATTTGGAATTTTAGGTTACCTAATCTCTTATTTAACAATGAAAAGCATGACTTTAAGACGTCTTTTCTTTGGTATTCCAACAATCATTATGCAAGAAGGAAAAATTGACTACAAAGCCCTAAAAAAACTAAATATAGATATTAACGACTTTTTAGAACAAACACGTAACGCTGGTTATTTTGACTTAAATGAAATTTCCTATGCCATTATGGAAGCAAATGGAAAAATAAGTTTCCTTCCAAAAGATGAGTATAAAAAGCCAACTAAAAAGGACCTTAATTTAAAAAAAGAAAAAGAATCGCTATCAGCCAATATTATTATTGATGGAAACATAATGAAAGAAAACATTACTGAAACAGATCGCTCTTATGAATGGTTTATCAAAGAATTAAAAATTAAAGGCTTTGCAACCTATGAAAACATTTTACTTGCCACATATTCCAACAATACTCTAAATATATACAAAAAAGACGAGAATATTAAACCGTCAAATGTTTTAGAATAAACAATTTTTCTCTAGCAAACCTCACTCTCTTATGTTAAAATAATAACTAAGAATAGAGGTGTAATTAATGTATATTGATTTAATTGTTTTTATAGTTTTAGTATTACTAGTAATAATGTTTTTTAGAAGATTCTCATCATTTGTTTTCTTTATCGCCATATTTGATATTCTCCTAAGAATCCTAACTTTTATTAAATACAATATTGGTCTTAAAGATGTTGCGGCATTAATTGGTAAATATATTCCTGAAAGTATTATCGCAATAATCCATAAATATACAAATGGAGTTGTCTCAACTATCCTAGACTGGATATTTATAGTAATTATGATTATTTTCTTATCATACATTATAAAAATATTCATTAGTAAAAAGAAATTTTAATTATCCAACAAAACGACATATAAGTCGTTTTTTTCTTTGTATCATAGTCTTGGTGATATCATGAAAATATACTTAGACTTTGTCTTTATAATTAATTTTTTCTTTGATTTTTTATTACTCTTTGGTACCTCAAAAATATTAAAAAGAGTCGTTTCATTAAAAAGATTATTATTAGGTAGTCTTATTGGTACAATATCACTAATATTTCTCTTTTTTTAATTATCATCACTAGAATTATTTTTATATAAAGTCTTTTTAAGTATTTTAATTATTTTTATAACATTTGGAAAAAAAGAACTTTTAAAAAATCTTACATATTTTTATATATTAAGTATCATTCTCGGAGGCACTCTCTACCTTTTAGATATAACATTTACGTATAAAAATACCGGCCTAGTTTTCATAAAAAATGGCTACATTCTAAACATTATCTTAATTATTTTTGTATCCCCAATAACTATATATTTATACATTAAAGAGCATTTTTCTTATAAAATTACACTCTCTCACAAATATAAGATTGAAATCTATTTAAATGATAATAAATATGTTTTAGAAGCCATTTTAGATACTGGAAATACTTTAACCGACCCATATAAAAAAAGATCAATTATTCTAGTTGATGAACCATTAGAATATAAACGAAAAAGATTAATTTATGTACCATATAAAGCCCTAAATACTGAAGGTGTAATACCTTGTATCTTACCAGATAAAGTAGTAATAAATGACAAAGAATTTAAAAATTGTCTCATTGGTCTAAGTAAAGATAAATTCTCCCTTAATGGAGCAACCTGTATATTACCAAATACATTTAAGGAGGAATTATGTTAAAAAAAATTATTGAATTTATTAAAAGTCTATTTATTAAAGTTGGAAGCATTTTCTATGTTGGCGCAACAGATATGCTCCCAGAACCTTTATCAAAAGAAATGGAAGACTATTATATTACTCTAAAAGATGATGGTGATTTAAAAGCCAAAGACATTCTCATAGAACATAATCTTCGTCTAGTAGTTTTTCTTGCTAAAAAATATGAAAATACTGGTGTTGATCTAGAAGACTTAGTAAGTATTGGTACCATCGGTTTAATAAAAGGAATAAACACCTTTAGTAAAGATAAAAACATCAAGCTTGCAACATACGCCTCACGTTGTATAGACAATGAAATATTAATGTTTTTAAGAAAAAATAAAAAGATTAGAACGGAAGTTAGTATTGATGCCTCACTTTCATTAGATGGAGAAGGAAATGAATTACATTTAGA
>CAYXZZ010000051.1:0-9269 GCA_964470055.1 uncultured Mycoplasma sp. | reverse complement strand
AATATTTGCTATTGGTATGTGTATGTGCTTATTACCTGAATGGAATTTATTTACTCCAGGTGTAGTAGTCACAATCATTGGATTTATTGTATTGTTATGTATCATACCAATTTACAGAAAAGAACATCCTAGAAAAGCTCATGGACCAATTAATTGGGGAATCATATTAACTTGGGTAATTGGAGTTATAGGTTCTTTGATTATGGGATTTGGAATGAGTAGAGTTATGGTAGGAGAAACAACTACTTCAAATATGTTGGTTGGTATTGTAACTGGAATTGTAGGTCTTATTATTTGTGTCTTAAATTATCCAATTTATGCATATATTAAAGGCAATAAAAAATAATTACTAAAATTAAAATCTAGAATATAAAGAAAACTTTATTCCCAACTTTTATCTTTTACAAAACAGGGTATTATGAGTTACTTTTTATCTAGATTTTTTATTGATGAATGTAAAACTATAATAAAAAGAAGCGATAATTTATGAAAAAGTTTATAAATGTTATTAAGTCTAGATTTCTTATATCCGCATTTTGTATAGTGTTAGTATTTGTAGAACTTATGTCAGTTATTTATTGTTATATAAATATTTTCTTCCAATTCCTATTTTATCTAAGCCTTTTTACTTTTTTGTCTTTTTATATATTATCAATAAAGATGAAAATATAGAGTTTAAATTACCTTGGATAATTCTTATTTTGTTAATGCCTATTGTTGGAACTTTTATGTATATATTATAATCTTGTTAAAGATGGTGTGAAGATATATGAATATGAATCTGGGTTTGTTCATGCCAAAGAATTTGTATGTGATGATATGTTCGCAACTTGTGGTACAACTAATCTAGATTATCATTCACTGACACATCATTTTGAATGTGACGCTTGGATATATAATATGGATTGTATTAAAGATATGAAAAAAGATATTTTAGATACAATGAATAAATCAATAGAAATGGATTTGAAAAATCTAAATTAAAAGGTTGGAAAAAGTTATTAGCCGAATTTATGAAAATATATACCCCCATTAATGTAAAATTAGTAAAACTTATTAATTTTTATATGCTATATTAATTGTAGTGAAAATGTTAGAATATTAACTTGTAAATAGAATACTAGTAAAAAATATTCTATTGATCCCCAAAGGAGTTTCAAAATGAAAACGTTCAAAGAAATTAGTTTAAAATTGTTATATCCAAACATCGTTGTTTTCATTTTATTGTTTATTATTGGATTTGGAAGTGTTACATCAGTATTTGTATTAGGATTAGAAAATCATTGGTTTGCCTATATATCTTATCTTTTATCTGCTTATGCTTTAACAATTACTGTTATGAGAAGCATCAATTTAGTAAACTGGATAAATAAAAAATTACATGACCACAAATACACTAACAGATTAATAACAGACAAAGACCTAAAAAATAAAATCAATTTATTTTCCGGAACATTTTTTAATATGATTTATGGTATTTTTAAATTCGCAACAGGAATCATCTATAAGTCTACTTGGTTTGCAGCAACCGGAGTATATTATTTAATTCTCGGTATGATGAAATTATCACTTACAAGCCACATAATAAAAAATTCCGACATAAAAAAACAACTTACTCAATACAGAAATACAGGGATATTAATATTTTTATTAAATATAGCCATGGTTGGAATGATTATTTTAATGATTAGAGGGGGTGAAAGTGCAGTGTATCCTGGTTATATGATTTTTGTCCAAGCCGGCTACACATTTTACATTTTAATTACTGCAATTATTGAAGTTATCAGATATCAAAGAAATCATACTCCACTAATATCTGCCGCTAAATCAATAAATCTAGTTGCCGCAATAATGTCTATGTTTATTTTACAAATCGCAATGATAAATGAATTTGGTGAGACGGGAAGTTTAGATATTCTTAATATGATAAGCGGCACCGTGGTATCAATTGCAACAATCGGTATTGCCATATATATGTTAATGAATCTAAGAAAAACAAACCATAACAAAAAAACTAAGCACAACTCTTAGTTTTTTTGTTGATAATCTTTTTAAGAAGAATAAAAAAAGTTATATCTTTAATAAACTATGATATACTTAATATGCAAAAAGAGGCATGTAATATGAAAAAACTAACTAAAATTCTTAATGAAAAAAATCAGAAAATGACTAAAATTGATTTCCTAATAATTGGAATAATTGTATTATTATATACTGTTTTATCATTCATTAATCTCGGTTCATTTAAAAATCCACAGAGTTTTTACCAATTTCAAGATGATGAGGCCATAACTTTTGAATTCCAAGAATCAACTGATATCATTAGAATAAAATTTTTTAACGGTGATGAAAATGGAGAATATGCCATTTATACTTCAAATGATAATCTAAATTACACATATCTAACAACATTAAAAGGAAATGGTGCCTTTGCTTGGAATGATGAAAGAATAGGGCAACATATAAAATATTTAAAACTAGTATCACTAAGTCAAAAATCTTCCCTTGGAGAAATAGCCTTTTACAACAATTCAAAAGAACTTCTTACAGCAACAGTCAATTCTTCCTACAATACTATAACGACCAATTTAACCGATGAACAAGACATAGTTCCAGAAAAAATAAGTTACTTAAACTCTAGTTATTTTGATGAAATTTATTTTGCAAGAACAGCATATGATTACAAAGAGGGGATAGAAGCCTATGAATGGGTTCATCCACCACTAGGCAAAATGCTTCAAGCATTGCCTGTCATTCTCTTTGATACTATGGCTCCATTTTATTATCGATTAATGGGAAATATTGCCGGTATTTTAATGGTTTTCGTTATGTACTTATTTGGAAAACTTCTAATTAAAACAAGAAAGTGGTCAATCTTTGCTAGCCTTCTGATGTTCTTTGATACATTTCATTTTGCCCATACCAGGATGGGAACAGTCGATAGTTTCTTAGTTCTATTTATTATGTTATCCTTATATTTTATGTATAGATATCTAACAAATAAAGAGTCAAAACACGACTTATTACTTTCAGGAATATTTTTTGGCTTATCAATCTGCGTAAAATGGACGGGCTTTTTAGGAGGTCTAGCCTTAGCAATTCTTTACTTTACCAATCTATTTAAAAACAAAAGAAAAATTCTTCCGACCATATTAAAAGGTTTTGCTTTCTTTGTTTTTATTCCTCTCATTTTCTATATCACAGTCTACTTAATATATCCAGATAATCAGGTTACCTACACCGACAGCCCCAAAGACATAATTACTCAAACTGAGGCCATATACACTTACCATTCCAAACTAGAAGAACCACATTTCTTCTCATCAAAATGGTACACTTGGCCATTATCATATAAACCTGTTTGGTATTATACGAATGAAACTTCAACAACAACCCACGGTACAATAACTGGTCTTGGCAACATTGTTATCTGGTGGATGGGAATAATTTCTCTACCATATTTAATTTACATGATTATAAAGAAAAAAGATAAAACATCATATTGGATATTAATTACAATATTATCACTATGGCTACCATATATTTTCATTGGTCGTGTAATGTTTTTATACCATTACTTCCCGGTTTTACCATTCATCATGTTAGCAGTAACAACATTTATTAAAGGACTAGAAGAAAAAACAAAGAATAAATATATAATGCCAATCTACTTAGTGTTAGTGGTTATATTCTTTATCATTTATTTTCCAGTTATATCAGGAATTCCAAGCAGCAACACCTATATCGATAATCTCAAACTATTATCATCTTGGTATTTCTAAAATAAATAAAAAAATAAAAGATAATGACTAGTATCCATTATCTTTTTTTGATATAATTTACTATGAATAAGAGGGTGAATTTTATGAGAAACAAAAAATTTGTATGTGTAGGACATTCAACATATGATATTACATTACCAATGAATGATTATCCTACCGAAAATATTAAATATCGTTTAGATAAACACATTGAATGTGGAGGTGGTCCAGCTTCAAATGGCGCTTATCTATTAGCAAAATGGGGAATGAAAACATCAATTCTTTCAATAGTAGGTGACGATCACTATGGAAAATTAATTCGTGAAGATTTCCGAAAAATTGGTGCCAATACAAAATATTTAGAACTAAGAAAAAATCATCAAACTTCTAGTAGTTACATTATTGCTAATATGAGTAATGGTTCTAGAACAGTTCTTACATCTAAAAAACCACCAATTAGAAGTTTAGAGCAAGACGTAACTGTCAATGCCGATGTTATCTTAATTGACGGCGAACATCCAGAAACAGCACTAAAGGTTTTAATAGATAATGAAAATGCTATCAGTGTTATTGATGCCGGTCGTTTAAATAAAGACACCAAAATGTTAGGAAAATTGGTCACTTACTTAGTTTGTTCTAAAGACTTTGCTGAAGAATTCGCTAAAATAAAAATAGATTACAAGGATAAAGAAACAATTATTGCTTGTTACGAAAAACTAAAAGCATATTTTAAAAATAACGTCATTATTACATTAGAGTCACACGGAAGTTTTACAGAAATTGATGGAAAATATAAGCAAATACCAAGTGTTAAAGTTAAGGCTGTTGATTCAACTGGGGCAGGAGATATCTTCCACGGAGCATTCACTTATTTCATCGGAAATAATTACCCACTAGAAGAAGCAATTCACTATGCCTCAATAGCCGGAGCAATATCAGTAACTAGAATCGGTTCAAGATTTTCCATACCAACATTAGAAGAAGTGCTAGAGTATGATAACCTTATATAGCAACTTGCCACAAATTGACCTTCATGGTTACGACCGTGACTATGCAAGAATTGTAATAAATGATTTTATAAATGATAATTATCTTCAAAAAAATTTAAGGGTCCTAATAATTCATGGTGTGGGTACGGGAATACTAAGAAAAACCACTCATGAAACACTAAAACACAACAAGTTGGTAACTGCCTACAAACTAGACAATTTTAATTCTGGTACAACCATCGTTGATATCAAGAAAAGAAATTGACAAAATTAGACTTTTGTGGTAGAATATAAGACACTATGTGAGGAAGGGGAGTTCAAAAATGTACACAGAGGACTATGAAAACAAAGGATTTCCATTTAGAGATTTCCTTTTAAAACTAATTTTAATCATAATTTTTGTTTTCTTGCTAGTATGGTTATTACCTAAATTCATTTCACCAAAAATAGTAGAAACAAACATCAGTGAAAGCACTGAAATTCAAGCACTAGGTTCACAAATCTTCAACGATAACCTAGAAAGAATGAAAGAAGCAGCAATCGCTTATTACACAGATGAAAGATTACCAAAAGAAGTTGGTGAATCTGACAAAATGACATTAAGTGATATGATTGGTAAAAAGTTAATTGTTGCTTTAATCGACAAAAACAATAAAGCCGTTGATGTTGAGGAAAGTTATGTAAAAATAACTAAAGCAGATGATGAATACATTTTAAAAGTAAACTTAAAAGATAGTACAAAAGAAGACTATATTTTAGTTCACTTAGGATGCTACACTTATTGTGATTCATACGTTTGTGAAAAGCAAGAGACTGAGATAATTGTAAAAGGTGAAAAAACAAGTACTACAACGACACCTACTACAACTCCAACAGCAACTCAAACACCAACACCTACACCAAGTGATGAACCAGATCCAACACCAACTCCAACTCAACAACCAAGTTATATCTATGAATATCAACAAACAAGCGGAGTAGAATTTTCAAATTGGACATCATGGTCTGCATGGTCAAAAACAAGTTGTGATACTCAAGAAGTTAACTGTAGTGATGATAGCACAAGATGTTTATTTAAACTACAACTATATTCAAGAAAAGAAAAAATCGGTACATATGACAAAAAATATGTAGCAACTTATGATGAATTAGTACAAACTGGTTCATATACACAAAAAACATGTTCTAACTATAACTATGTTATTGTAAATAGTACAACATACACAACAACAAAAACATATACAGTTGTAAGTACAATTACTAGTTCAACAGCATCATCAACAGGTGACTGGTCATATAATGGAAGAAGTAGTTATGCAAACCCACCAAGAGATACATCAACAACACACTACGAATTTGTAGGCGCAGACTACAGTTATTGTAATGAAACATGTACATCATTACCAAACTTCTATTATGATAAATATACATATACTGGTTCAATGAGTTCAGTATCAAGTACCACATCAACACCAAATGAATCATCTTCATCAACTGGAAGTTCATCTTCAACATCAGTTAGTGCATCATGTGGATCATATGTAACTACAGAAGTACCAATTTATTCAACAATCACAAAATCATATGTCGCAACAAGAAAAGAAAATCTATATGGTACTGTATGTTATAAGAGTACAAAAACTAGAACTATTACAGACCCAGGAAAAACTCAATATAAATGGAGTTATTATAACGACACTAATTTACTAAATAACGGATGGACATATACCGGTGCAAGTAAGGTAGCAAGTTAAAAGGGGGAATAAATTATGAATAAACAAATCGCAAATGTAGTTTTTTATAAATTTTGGGATCCTACAAGAGAAGACCAAATGCAACAAGCATGTATCTTTTATGAAGATGGAACAGTAAAAAACGTTTCTCATGAAGAAGGATTAGAAGCCGTTTATGAGATTGCTAAAGTAGATAGAATTAAAACTCAATCAGAATTTGTTAAGACATTAAATACAAAACGAGTTTTTACTCTATCAGGTCAAGAGTTTGAAAAAAGATTCAAAGAATTTTTAGGGCCAGGAGTTGCCTTAGTGCCTGCTTCTTCTGTAAAACCCGCAGTAACAGTAAACCAAGTACAAGAAAACACAACAAAAATTGCTCCGGTATCAGCAGAACCAGTTGCCGCTGCAACACAAACAACACCTAAAATCGTACCAGTAAATACAGTTACACCAGCAGGAAAACCTGTTGCACAACCTGTTTCTACACCTAAGGAAGACGTTGGAAAAACTGCAACACCAGTAATTCCTATTGTTGTTCCTCCAGTTTCACAAACTGCACCAACAGGTTCAACAACTATTCCTGTAGTAACTCCAACTGAAACCGCAACTGATCAAGAGTCACAGTCTAAGTCAGGAACTGAAAACAGTGTTCCTCCAGTGATTCCAGTTGTTGTGCCACCGGTTACAACAGAACAGCCAGTAACACCAATAATTTCAACACCAGTAGCAACAACTCAGACACCACCACAAACACAAGCAGAAAAAGCCGCCGCAAATAATGGCAAAAAGAAAAAGAAAAAAGGATTATTCAGCAGATTATGGACAAGAATAACAGCAATCGTCTTAGCCATTGCTCTTGCTTTTACAGGGGGATATCATTTAGGTAAAAATACTAAATCTGGAGATATTATAACTAATAATATTACAATGGAATCTCAAGACGACATTCTAGTTCAAGATCGTGCATATTTATTATTACTTGAAAAATCAACAAATGAAGATCAAAAGGCTGCCATGACTCACCAAGGTCAAAGTCTAGATATATTTAATAGAGATTTTGCTAATGCCCATCTTGAAGAAGGAAAAGACATTAAAGCAAGTCTAACTTGGGATGAAATGATGGCTCTAAACTTAGCATATAATAATTATTCTAAAGAACAAATTCGAATCATGTTTAACGGTTCAGAAGTTGATTCTACAGCAATGAGTAATGCATATAAAAATGCAACACTACAATTAATGGGTGCATATGTTATTTCTGATAGAGAAAATCCAGTAAATTCATCACAATTTTTAATAGATGAAGAACAAAGAGCCTTTGTTGAAAAATATAATGATTTATTCTTAACAATGAAAGAAAAAACAGGTGCTGAAAGAGTTGCTGCAATTGATGCATTCTATGCTGAACTATATAAAGATTTCCCAATCGCTGATGACGTAAGAGAAGTAGGAATATCACATGCAGATGCTCGTCAATTAGTTGAACCGTATAAAGCCGCTATAACACCAATCGTTGCTGCTGCTGAAATTATGTTCCAAAATACAGATGGTATTGATCATACATTATCTGATAAAGCAATAGCATACTTTAATGATTTAGGATTATGTAATTTAGTTGATGAACAATTTGAAAGAGCAGAAACAATTACATTAGCCGCTGAAATAGATGAAAGCCAGCCTTTATATGAAGAGTTCAGAGAAGCAAAAATAAAAGAATTAATTTATGAAGGAAACTATCCAACAGACGATGCTCATCGTGACTTAAGTCAATTAGATGAATTCCAAAAATGGGTAAATGGTCACTTCGTTTTCGAAGATGGCGCTAACACAGGAAAAATCGTTGTTAACACAACTACAAGAACCGAAGTTACAACATACACAGAAACAAGTACACATACAGAAACAACAACACATCAAACTAGTGATAGAAATGAAGCGGTATCTATGGCAGGAGAAGAGGCTGTTAAAAAAGCCGAAGCCGCTGTTGATCAACAAATAGCTGCAGAAAACGTTGCTGCTAAAGCAGAAGCCGAAAAACAAGCCGCTATTGAAGCCGAAAAACAACAGGCTGCAGCCGATGCTGAAAGAAAAGGACATGAAGAAGAAGTTGCTAAAGATGATCAAGAAATGCAAGATATGATTGAAGATGCCAACGATACAATTAATCAAGGTGGACAAGTTAATGAAGATGACTTTGGAGATCATAATGTAGACTTCGATGATGATTATTCTGATAGTAATGGAAACTTAGATGACTCAGTAGTAGACATCACAACTGATGGTTCTGGAGCCGTTGATGAAAACGAACCATTACCAGATCCAAATCAAACAGGCGCAATATTTGATAGCCAAGCATCAAACGCTTCAAGTACATCATATGAAAGTTCTTCTTATTCAACTACTCCAGCAACAGAAACATATCAAAATACAAGTGGACAGGAAATATATGAATACGAAGAAGAATATACTGGTGGTCTAACAAATGAAGAACTTGTAGATGCGTATATCAATAGTCTAGAAGGTCAAGGCGCTAACGAAGAAGGATATCAATACAGTAAATAATCAAAAAAAGCCTATTTTTAGGCTTTTTCTACTGTGTATAAAAGTAATAAATTTGTAAATAATATTATGGAAAGACCATCACTATTTTATGGTTTTCAAGTTCATTATAACAATTTAAGGCCTTTCTTTTTTATCTATCCCAAATCATTTTATTACTATCCACATCAGTTAGTGTAAAGAGTTTTGGGGCAAATAATTAAGAAAGTTGAATTTATAATAAA
>CAYXZZ010000050.1:0-9492 GCA_964470055.1 uncultured Mycoplasma sp. | reverse complement strand
AACAGAAATAGTAAGTAAATATTTATCTGGAAAATATAGCTATGCAACTTTGGCAAATGAATATGGAATTAGTTGGAATACTATTCATACTATGGTTCATAAGTATAGGAATACCAGAACTACTTTTGCTGAACAAAAAGGTCGTCCTAAAGAAAAAGATTTAATAAAAGATGATTACAAAGAAAGATATGAAATCCTAAAAAAATACCAGGCCTTCCTCAAGGCACAACGAGAGAGAAAGTAACTTTTATAAATCTATATAGAGATAATTATAAGTTATACAACATGTGTGTCATATTAGAAATAAGGAAAATCCTGATTATTACAATTATGATAGAATTAAAGTAAAATTAAAAGGACTGTCGCCCGTAAATTACAGGTTACACTCCTCTAACTAATAAACTGTCTAACTTTTGGGGTTCAGTTCAGAACTCACTTTGTTCGCCCCTTGATTTTTAATTGTAAAAACTGTTTTTCTTGCTGTCCCCAAAATAGGGTTCACATCATGTGACAGGTGTTTTTTTATGATGTTTTTTAATTAATCTACATATGTATGTAATGGTTTTGGACGATACATAAGTTCATCCATGTCGCATGTTGGAACAAAACCAGGTCTTGCATTAATTACGTCTGGTAATCTGTTTACGATGGTTGCACAAGTTAATTCAACTGTAGCAGGTCTATTTACTACAATAGTAGTGTCTGGTTCTCCCATAACTGTCCATTCATTTTTGTCGAATTCATCTGGACCGTATACTTTTCCAATACATTCAGATTCAATAGTGACTCCTTCAGCAGTCTCTGTTGTAACGATGGCGCTCATTCCTGTTGCATTTCCTTGTTTAACAGTCATATTTAATGTAGAAGAGTCAATATCTTCTTTGTAAGTAGTTGGTACACATTTTTGTGATTGAGAGGTTACTGTTAAACCTAATTTTCTTGCTAGCCAACCGTTAACATTCCACATATATGATGGAGAGTAAGTTCCGCTTTGAATTAAATTGTCTAATTCTTCTTTACTCATGCGATCAACACTAGCAATCTTTTCATCAAATTCTTCTAATGTTAATCCTGCTCCATGAGCCTCGGCTAATGCGATACCATAGTCTTCAACATTATATGAAGAACTTCCTTTAATTTTAGTAATATTATGAGTTGATGCTGCAATAGCACTGATTAGTTCTCCCCAATAGATATCTTGATATCCTGAACCTGTGATGGTACAGTTGTTTTGTTTTGCTAAAGCATCAATTTTGTTTGATAATGTTGGATTAGAATTGAATGAGAAGAATGCCTCTTCACAAGTTGTTATGGCATTTATTCCTAGTTTGGCACATAACATTAGTGGGTTTTCTAAGTCGCTTAATAAAGACATTGTTGTTACAATGACAACGTCTGGTTTTACTTCTTTTAATAATTCTTCAGCATTTTCTACAGAAGTAACCTTAACTCCTTTTTCTTCACAACCCATGATTTCACCAATATCTTTTCCTATAACTGCAGGATTAATATCAATGGCTCCAACGATTTCTGCTCCTTTTTCGTATACATAGCGCATTGTATATACTGACATTTTTCCAGTACCATATTGTACTACACGAATTTTTTCCATTTATTTTCCTCCTATGATTTTAGAATACGCCACTATTTGAAATTTATCAATAAATTTTAAAAAATAAAAAAGAGATTGACTCTTTTTTACGTTTAACTTTGTGAATTATCTGTTGAATCTGGTGTTGGTGTAGATGATTCTTCAGGTGTGTTTGGAGTAATAACAGTTGTTTGTTTTTCATAAATCCAGATTTTAGCAGTATATAATTTATTATCATATGTGACTGTGTATTGATATTCTCCTGGTTGAGAAGTATTGACATCTTTTAGGTTTAAAATGATGTTATTTTTTACTTCATCTGATAGTTCTTCTACAATATATGTTGAAATGTTAGTTGATAGGGCTGCACCTTTTTCTAAACTTAGATTTTTAAGTGTTAATTCAACTTTTGGTAGTTCTTTTTCTTTGATTATGAAAGTTCCATTATATTTTTTCTTTTTATAAGATACAGTATATGTGTATGAACCGGCTTGATTTATATTTACCATAGAGGTATCAAGTTTTAATGATTTTATTACACTGTCTTCAATTTCTTCAATATTTTCAATATAGTCTTTAATATTTAAACTTATAGGATTATTTATTTCTAATTCAATATCTCTTAGTTTTATTTCATTTGTTTTTGCTGCTGCAACTTTTTGTTCGTCGATATCTAGTGTATAGTTAATTTTTTCTATAGGTTCTTTTGGCATTTTAGTCATTACAAAACCACTACCTATTAAAAGTATTCCACAACAGGCTAATGTTATTGATAAAATTCTACTTTCTTTTTTTGTCATGACACATACTCCTTATCTTAATATAGATTATATTATATTTTTCAATCATTAACAAGGAATTTTTAAATATTTTGTTGAAAAAAGTAGTATTGTAACATATAATTTAGGTAGAGGTGAGTTTGATGACAATGATTTGGTTGATTGCATTTTTGGGGCTATTGTTAGTTGAATTCTTAACTGTTGGATTAGTTTCAATTTGGTTTGCAGTTGGAGCATTAGTAGCGATGATTATTTCATTTATTACTGACTCTATTGTTGTGCAAGCAATTGTGTTTGTAATTGTTTCTGTTATTGCATTGCTGATTACAAGACCACTTATGAAAAAGTTTAAAAGTGTTGGTTTTGAACCTACTAATAGTGATCGTGTAGTTGGGAAAATTGCAGAAGTTACTAAAGATATTAAGCCTAATCAATATGGTGAGGTTATAATATATGGTGTTGAATGGATGGCAGTAAGCAATGAAGAATTGACAGTAGGCGATAAAGTTGTGGTTGAAAAGATCGAAGGCGCAAAACTTATCGTTAGAAGAAAAGGAGAAGAGTAATTATGGAGTTTATTTTATTTATTATTATCGTAGTTGCAGTGATTGCAGTATCAGGAATTAGAATTGTATCACAGGCTAAAGCACAAGTTATTGAAAGACTTGGAGCATACCACAGAACTAATCATACAGGATTACAATATGTTATACCTTTTTTTGAAAGAGTGTCTAATACTGTTAGTTTGAAGGAGATTGTTAAAGATTTTGCTCCACAACCAGTTATTACGAAAGACAATGTTACAATGCAAATTGATACAGTTGTATATTTTCATATAACGGATCCTAAATTATATACTTATGGTGTTGAAAATCCAGTTAGTGCTATTGAAAATTTAACAGCAACCACTTTACGTAATATTATTGGTGAATTAGAGTTAGATGAAACTTTAACTTCACGTGATGTAATTAATACAAAGATGCGTTCAATTCTTGATGTTGCAACAGATCCATGGGGAATTAAAGTAACTCGTGTGGAAGTTAAAAATATTATTCCACCAAGAGATATTCAAGAAGCAATGGAAAAACAAATGCGTGCTGAACGTGAAAGACGTGAGGCAATCCTTAAAGCTGAAGGAGAAAAGAAAGCAGCAATCTTAATTGCTGAAGGTGAAAAAGAAAGTGCAATTTTAAGAGCAGATGCTAAACGTGAATCACAAATTCGTGAAGCAGAAGGTGAGGCCGAAGCAATTGTTAAAATTCAGGAGGCAACTGCTCAAGGTTTAAAATTATTAAAAGATGTTAATATGGATGAGGCTTTGTTAAAGTATAAGAGTTTTGAGGCTATGACAGAAGTTGCAAATGGTAATGCAACAAAGATTATTGTACCAAGTGAATTACAAAATTTCGCAACAGTAGGGATGATATTCAATGAGATGATGGAGCGTCCACCAATGCCACCAAAACCTCCTGTTTTGCCAAAGGCAAAGATTAAGGAAGTTTCTACTGAAGAATCAATGTAAAAAAATATCACTCAATTAGAGTGATGTTTTTATATATTGCTATTAAAATTATTAAGGATAAGGGAACAATTATTAGAAATTTTAGTTTCCTTATTTTGTGTTTACAAATAATCATTCCTAGGAGTGTTCCGAGACTTCCTCCGAAGATACTTAATGTTAGTAATGTAAATTCATTGATACGTTGTTTATTTAAAATTGCTAAGACTTTGTCTAATGCCATCATAGTAAAAGAAATGATGTTTAAAATTATTAAATAAATATTAATTATGTTCATTTAGTTTTTTTCCTTGATATGAGTCTCGTTTTAGCATTTCTTTATCAATATCGTTTAGAACGCAGAATTTTTTAACTAGCCAAGTTGGTTCAATTAAATCTTCTGTTTTAGGATCACCTGTAATTCTATGAATTACTATTTCTGGTCGCAATAGTTCTAATTGGTCTATTACGATATCAATATATTCATCCTTAGTAAGAACGTGGAAATTATCTTTTTGATAAAGGTATGCCAGAGGTGTATCCTTTAAAATACTAAGCATATGAATTTTGATACCTTGGATATCTAAAGTATTTAAATATTTGACAGTATTTAACATATCATCTTTAGTTTCATATGGAAGTCCATTGATTATGTGAACAACTACGTCGATGTTTCTTTGTCTAAGTTTATTTACCATTTCTTCAAAACATTCTAGAGAGTGACATCTGTTAATGAGTTTAGTTGTTTTGGGATTTGTTGTTTGTAGACCAAGTTCAATAGTTAGATAAGTTTGTTTATTTAATTCTTCTAAATAATCTAGACACTCATCAGTAATTGAATCTGGTCTTGTAGAGATGTTTAGACCGATAACATCTTCTTGAGAAAGTATTTTATTATGAAGTTGTTTTAAAGTTTCCACAGGGGCGTAGGTATTAGTTCTTGCTTGAAAGTAACCGATATATTTGGCTTTAGGCCATTTTTTTAACATGGTTTCTTTGACATCTAGAAACTGTTTTTCGATTGCTTCTTCTTTGTTTCCAGCAAATTCTCCACTACCTGTTTTCGAACAATAAATACAGCCTCCATATCCAATAGTTCCATCAATATTTGGACAAGAAAAATTGGCATTTAAACTGACTTTAAAAATTTTTTCATTAAATCTATTTTTATAATAATAGTCTAGTGTATGATATCTTTTATTTGAATTAGAATATTTGAAATTATTTTTCATATTATGCCTCACAAATTGTATATAAGTATATTGCTTTTAACATATCAATAGGATTTAGAAGGGCTTGTTTTCTTAAGGTTGCATATTCTCCATTTTGGATTTCTTTATATAATTCAACTTCTTTTTTCTTGCATGGTTTATTAGTTTCAAGTTCATCTTTTAAATACTTGTTTAATTGCTTGATTAGAGATTTATTAAAACTTTTATGGGTATAAATTTTAGTTTCATCTAAATTAAATGATTTAGCAAGAGATTCCATAACTTTAAGCATTAGTTTATTTATTATGTCATTTTTTAACCCATCTTCGATACTTAGATCTACGTTAATTAATTCTTCGAATGCTTTGATTACTTTTTTATATTTAAGAATTTTATTTACGATATGTAGATATGTTTCTTGATATAAAAGGCGGTTTTTCTCTAGATGATTTTTTCTAAAGGTATATTTGTTTCCTTCTAGTTTTCCATATACTTTCATTGTGTCATTATAACCAAATTTCATATTTTGTTCAGTACCTTTTTCATAGAAATTTAAGAAGTTTGTTAATTTGTTTCTTGGTTTTATATAAGTTATTTTTACTTTTTCTTTAGGTATTCTTTTGATTCCAGGTGCTGATAAGTCAACGGCAATTATTTCGGTTGCGCCCATATCAATAGCCAGATTAATAGGTAGATTATCATGATAACCACCATCAATATGTTTTTCTCCTTCGATGTCTTTCTTTTTAAATGCAGGAAAACATGAAGAGGATGCCATAAGGTAGTCGGCTAAAAGCTCTTTTTCAATATGTTTTTTTTCTAGTTCAGTAGGTTTTTTGGTAGTTAAATTGTAGGTGGTTAAACCATAATTAATTTTTGATGAGTAGAATTTTCTAGTATTAATATAACGTTTAATTAATTTTTCCAAATCTTTAACATCCATACCACCATATTTAATAAAGTGTTTACTATACATTTTGTATATTTCAAAGTTGTTGGTGCTTTCAAGTGCATCTTCCCCAAATAAAACTTTTAAGTTTATTTTCTTCCAAATATTAAGGGCTTTGTAATAGTCTTTTTGAACCATTAGAGCACCATTTAGAGCACCTACTGAAGTACCTGTGATGATATCATATTTAATATTTAATTTTTTTAGGGCTTTCCAAACGCCAACTTGGTAGGATCCTTTTGATCCTCCGCCGGATAAAACTAATGCTTTCATTATCTCACCTTTCTTATGTCGCAGCATTATTTATTTTTTAGGAACAGTGTTTTTTCTTTCCGACAAAATTGTCTAAATTATACCATAAATTTTATAAAAAATCAATGATAGTGTGTTATACTTGGTATAGTAGGTGATGGTATTTGCGAAAGAAAAAATTAAAATTGAAAAAGAATGTTGTTACTATACTAAAGGGGATTGCGTTTTTATGCGCAATAATATTAGTTGGTTATTTTATATATATGAAACAAATTAGTACTTTTACTAGTTTGAATTATAGTAAAGATGCTAGTAAGAAGATCTTATTTAGTGGAAATAAAGAATATGTTATTTCGATTGGAGAAAATGCTACTTTAAATGCGGCTTTTGAAAGTGATAATTATAAAGAAGAGTATTTAAAAAATTATGCTAAAATAGCCTATCAAAAGCAAGAAAATATTATTAAAAACATTAATACATTGTTGAAAAAGGGATATTCTAATAGTGATATTTCAATTATTTTGGCGCATGGAACAGATGAAGATGTAACTGAGTTTGCGAAAAGAGATCGAATTAAGTATTTGGAAGAATTTTATGAATATCCATATGCTAAACTGAAATATTATGATAGATATTTGGCTTATACTGATGAGACTGGTGAGGATGAAAAAACGACTGTTATTCATGTTAATTTAAATATGGATAAAACTATGTATGATGATGCTATTTTAGTTGAAGAATTTAGTTATGAGATGCTTGTTAATAAATTTCATGTATTGGATGATGGCTTTGAACCTGATGATTTAGTTAAAGTACCTGATAAATATACTGATGGAGAGGAGTATCAAGCAAATAAAACGGCTGTTAATGCATTAGTGCAGATGTTTGAGGCGGCTAAAGTTGATGGATTGGAAATGGTAGTTAATTCTGCATATAGAAGTTATGATGATCAAGTTGAAATAGCAGAGTTTTATCGCAAATGGTATGGCGATAATTACGTAAATAATTATGTGGCAAGACCTGGTTTTTCAGAACATCAAACAGGACTTGCATTTGATATAGGAAGTACAAGTGAGAAGGTATTTGCGGATAGTAGTGAATATAAATGGATGCAGGAAAATGCTTATAAATATGGGTTTATTATGAGATTTTATAAAAAAGCTGAAACCATTACGGGATATAAGAGTGAACCTTGGCATTATCGCTATGTTGGAAAAGAAATAGCCACTTATATTCATGAACATAATATTACTTATGAAGAATATTATGTAATGTTTTTAGACGAGTGAAATAGACAATAATTTGTTGTCTATTTTTTATATGTAAGGGGTGAATTTTAAATTTTTTAACTAGTAATCTTTTTACTAGTGTGGTATTATGGTATTAGAGTAATAAGAAGGTGGTTAATTATGTATCCGCTTGGAAGACAATTTAGTGTTGATTCAACTAAGGCTAGAAGTGATACTAAGGCAATCATTCAAGGAAATAAATACCGAATTTCTGTTATATCAGAACGTGTTGTTAGACTTGAGTATTCTGCTAGCGGACAATTTATTGATAGACCTACACAGTTAGTTAAAAGAAGAAATTTAGGACTACCTGATTTTTCATTGCGTCAAGATACTCATATTTTAGAAGTTAGTACAAAATATTTTACACTTACTTATTTGAAGGAACAACCTTTTGTGGGTCCAAAAGTTGATCCAATGAAATATTTGAAAATTACTTTGATGAGTAGGGAGAAAGATCGAAATAAAGATTGGTTTGTTGGACAGGCAGAGGCTAGAAATTTACTTGGTAATATGATTAGTGTTGATATGAAAACACCAAAGCCTTTGGACAGAGGGCTTTATTCACTTGATGGTTTTGTATCGTTTGATGATAGTGTAACTAAAGTGATTATGGAAGATGGTACTTTAGCAGATGCACCAAAGGATCATATGGATATTTATGTCTTTATGTATGATAAAGATTTTAAACAGGCCTTACTTGATTATTTTAAAATGACAGGTGCTCCGGCATTAATTCCACGTTATGCTTTGGGAAATTGGTGGAGTAGAAATATAACTTATGATGATAAGTCTGTTAGAGAGTTGATTCGTAATTTTGAAAAGAATAAGATACCTTTATCAGTAATGTTATTTGATCATGATTGGCATCCTAGAAATGTTGGACAGTACAAAGATTTGAAGACAGGTTTTACTTTTAATAAACAATTGTTTCCAGAACCAGAAAAGATGATTGATGAATTTCATAAGAGAGGAATTAGAGTCGGGTTATGTGTTAATCCGACTAATGGAATTTATCCACATGAAGAGTATTATAAAAATATAGCAGAAGCGTTAGGGTTACAGGAATCTAAAATTATTTTGTTTGATCCACTTAATCCAAAATTACTTGATGTTATGTTTAAAATGTTACTTCATCCTTTGGAGGCTAAAGGGGTAGATTTCTTTTGGAATGATTCAATGGGTGAAAATAATATTACTAAATTATGGGCACTTAATCATTATATGTTCTTAGATAGTGGTAGAGCCAGCAATAAAAGACCAATGTTCTTGGGAAGAGGTAGTGTTTATGCACCACATAGATATCCAATTCTTTATGGTGGTTCAAGTGAAATCAGTTGGGAAGCCTTAAAGAAACTACCATTTATGTATTTGAATGCTGCGAATATCGGAGTTAGTTGGTGGAGTCATGATGTTGGTGGTAATCATGGAGGAATTGAAGAAGGAGAACTTTATGTTAGATATCTTCAGTTAAGTACATTTTCTCCAATTCTTAGATTTCATGGAGCAAGAGGGATTTATTATAAAAAAGAACCTTGGTTGTGGGATGTAGAGACTGAGGAAATTGCTACTGATTATTTAAGATTAAGACATAGGCTTATTCCGTATTTATATACAGAGGCTTATAATTATACAAAGGCTGGGACACCATTGATTCAACCATTTTATTATAATTATATGTGGGTGTATGATGATGTACTTTATAGAAATCAGTATTATTTTGGATCTCAATTGTTAGTTTGTCCAATTTTAGATAAAATGGATGCGACAATGAACCGTACTATTCATAGATTTTTTATACCTGATGGAACTTGGTATGATTTTATTACTGGGAAAAAGTTTCCTGGAAATAAGAAGTATGTGTCATTCTTTAAAGAAGAAGATTATCCTGTTTTTGCACATGCTGGATCAATTATTCCACTT
>CAYXZZ010000049.1:0-10264 GCA_964470055.1 uncultured Mycoplasma sp. | reverse complement strand
AAAACTTACATTTTAGGTAATGAAATGTGCGGACACTTAATATTTCCATTTATACCATTTATATTTCTGTTTGAAATTCTTTTTTTTTATTGGTCTTTGCGATATAATTAAATATAGTGGAAAGGATGGTTACTATGAAAAGAATAATGGATGGAAATGAGGCTTGTAGTTATGTATCATATAATTTTACAGAAGTAGCGGGTATTTATCCGATAACTCCGGCTTCACCAATGGCAGAATTAACAGATAAATGGAGTAACGAGGGAAAGGAAAACTATTTTGGAACACCTGTTAGAGTAGTTGAGATGCAAAGTGAAGCAGGGGCTGCAGGGATGGTGCATGGGTCACTTCTTGCGGGATGTTTGACAACAACTTATACTGCAAGTCAAGGATTACTTTTAATGCTTCCCAATATGTATAAGATTGCGGGGGAACTACTTCCTTGTGTTATAAATGTGGCAGCAAGAAGTTTGGCTACTCATGCATTATCTATCTTTGGAGACCATCAAGATATATATGCGGCTAGAAGTACTGGTTTTGCGATGCTTGCGTCAAGTTCAGTTCAACAAGTAATGGATTTGACTGGGGTTGCTCATTTGACGGCGATAAAGGGAAGGGTTCCATTTGTTAACTTCTTTGATGGGTTTAGAACTAGTCATGAATTACAGAAGGTAGAAGTAATTGATATTGATAAATTAAAGAAGTTAATTGATGAAAAAAGTTTGAATGAGTTTCGTGAAAGGGCAATGAATCCAAATAAGCCAATGATTCATGGAACGGCTCAGAATGAGGATATTTATTTTCAGGCTACTGAGGTAAGAAACAGTTATTATGATAAAGTTCCTGATATTGTAAATGAATATATGCAGGAAGTTAATAAAATTACTGGAGAGAATTATCAACCTTTTAATTATTATGGTAGTAAGACTGCGACTAAAGTAATTGTAGCAATGGGTTCTGTTTGTGAAACTATTAAAGAGACAATAGATTATTTGGTAGAGAATAAGAATGAGTCTATTGGGCTAGTTGAAGTTCATTTATATAGGCCTTTTAGTACAAAGTATTTCTTGAAAGCACTTCCAAAGACAGTTAAAAAGATTGCGGTACTTGATAGGACTAAAGAGCCTGGCTCTGCGGGAGAACCACTTTATTTGGATGTGGTTAAGACGATTAAGGAAGCCGAGGCTAAAGTGGCTGTTTTTGGTGGTAGATATGGTCTTTCTAGTAAGAATACGACTCCAGCAATGATTAAGGCAATTTATGACTTTTTAGACACAAGGGATGTTCATAATAATTTTACAGTAGGAATTACGGATGATGTTACTAATTTAAGTATTAAGTATGATAAGAATTTTAGTATTCCAAGTAAGAATATTGAGTTTTTGGTATATGGTTTTGGTAGTGATGGAATGGTTTCTGCATCGAAGGATTTGATGAAGATAACTGGTACTTATACTAATGCGTACGTTCAAGGATATTTTCAATATGATTCAAAGAAGAGTGGTGGAGTTACTATTTCTAATTTGAGATTTAGTAAGAAACCGGTTATGTCGACATACTATATAGAAAAAGCAAGTTTGGTTGTGTGTACAAAGGATTCTTATTTGAAGAGGCTTAGAATGCTTGAAAAACTTAATAATAAGGGAGTTTTTGTTGTTAATACGAGTAAGAATCCAGATGAAATACTTGCGATGATGAGTAGTCATGATAAGAGGATATTGCAGAGTAGAAATATTAAGATGTTTATAATTGATGCTGAAAAGTATGCAAGAGATGCTGGAATTCCTGGTAAGATAAGTGCCATTATGGAAGTATTGATTTTTAAACTTGGTAAGATAATTGACTTTAATTTTGCGGTTGGAAAGATTAAGGAGAATTTAGCCGTGAAGTTTGCTAATAAAGGTGGGGACTTAGTAAGTAAAAATATTAAGGCGGTTGAGGATAGTTTGGAAGGGTTGGTTCCGGTTAAACTTCCTTATGTTGATTTTGTGGATGAGTTAGTTGGTAAGAGGGGAATGTTTCAGGTTATTGAGGCTATGGAAGGAGATAACTTACCGGTAAGCACATTTATTAAGAATCCTGATGGGGCGATGGAAGCGGGTACTTCTAAGATGGAGAAACGTGATACTTCTGATATTGGTCCTTGTTATGACTCAAAGAACTGTATTTCTTGTAATTTATGTTCATTAGTTTGTCCACATGGAGTTATTAGGCCGTTTTTACTTAATGAGAAGGAGCAGATTGATGCACCTGAGGTTGTAAGTAATAATTTGATTCCGGCAAATATTAAGGATCAGGATTATAAGTTTAGTATAGGTGCTAGTTTGGAAGACTGTACTGGTTGTGGATTATGTAGTGAGGTTTGTCCTGGTAAACAAGGTGCGAAGGCTATTGTTATGAAGGCTAGGGAAGAGTTGAAGCGTCTTAAGAAGGATGAGGAATATAAATATTTATTTAATGAGGTTAGTGAAAAGAAAAATGTAATGCCAACTAATACGGTTAAAGGTAGTCAGTTTAAGAAACCGAAGTTTGAATTTCCTAGTGCTTGTGCTGGATGTGGAGAAACACCTTATTTGAAGTTATTAACACAATTATTTGGAGATAAAATGATAGTTGCGAATGCAACTGGGTGCTCTTCTATTTATGGCGCTTCAATGCCATCAATGCCTTATTCTATACCTTGGGCTAATTCTTTATTTGAAGATAATGCTGAATTTGGATATGGAATGAAGATTGCGGATGAGACTATAAAAAGACGTATTTCACAGATGATTTTGAATAATATGAAACTTGTTAAAAAGAGTGAACAAGATATTTATAAGAATTATGCGGAAAATATTAATGAGGAGACTGCTGAAGCGTTACTTGAAGTTATTGATGAGACAAAAATTGATGGTTTGTTGCGGTTGAAGGACTTTATTATGCCAAAGTCAGTTTGGATGATTGGTGGAGATGGTTGGGCTTATGATATTGGTTATAATGGTATTGACCATGTTCTTGCAAATCATGAGAATGTTAATATTTTAGTTCTTGATACGGAAGTTTATTCAAATACTGGTGGGCAAGCGTCTAAGTCTACTAGAACTGGGGCGGTTGCGAAGTTTGCTTCTAATGGTAAGGAAACGGCTAAGAAGGATTTGGCAAAGATTGCGCTTACTTATCCTCATGTATATGTCGGAACTATTTCAATGGGAGCAAATCCAACTCAAGCAATTAAGGTTTTAAAAGAAGCAGAGAGTTATGATGGACCAAGTATTGTGATTGCGTATGCACCATGTATTGCGCAAGGGATAATTAAGGGCATGAAGAATTCTATTCAAGAAGAGAAAGAGGCGACTTTGTCAGGATATTTCCCATTGTTCCATTATAATCCGGTACTAGGAGAATTTAAGTTAGATAGCCAGGCTGATTTTAGTAAGTATGAGGAGTTTATTAGTGGAGAAGATAGATACCGTTCACTTAGTAAGCTTAGTAAAAATTCGAAAGAGATGCTTGATGAGAATAAGAAGAATGCAATGATGCGATATAATTATTATCAGTCTTTGGTGGAAAATAAAAAGGAATAGTTTGGTTATTCCTTTTTGATTTGTGTTGATTATAAAAGTTATTGTAAAAAGATGGGGAATGTTGTAATATTTAAGTAAATATTGATTTTGGAGTGATTTGGGATGTATCCAGAGGATTCTGTTCAAAGAAAAATAGGGGATAGGGCTAGACAAATTGTACATTATCAGTTGGATGTTGAGCATTGGGTATTTAAGGAAGAAACAGGCAGTGATGTAGGAAGGGATTGTATTTTGGAGTTATCTGAGAATGATCAGTTTCTAAATCATAAGGTTGAAGGACAAATAAAGGGAACAAATAAGCCAGAGTTTGTTGCTGGTGCAGAGTTTGTTTCTTTTCCGCTTGAAGTTAAGACTATTAATTATGCTTTATCTGCGACTGATTCTTTCGTTTTATTTGTAGTTGATGTTATAAATGAAGTGGTTTACTTTCAATGTATACAGGATTATTTTAAAGATGAAGAGAAATTATTAGAAAAATTAAGTAAGCAAAAAACTATTAATGTTAGAATACCTACGTCGTGTACTTTACGAGAAAATGATGAATTATTGCGTGGTTTGGCTTTGAGGCCTCATTATAGAGATGATTTTTTGAAAATGAGAGATATGGCTTCTGTTAGGAAAGAGGCTGGGGAACTTATTAAATGTTAATTTATATATAACGAAAAAGAGACGTCGGCCACGTCTCTTTTAGTTTTTTATCTAAGAGGTTGCACCCCCTGAGAGGCAACCTCCAAAAAGAATAAAAAGGGGTTGGCTAGTGTGATACTAGCGACCAATTCGCCTAATTCCGAATTGGTGATTACTATACTAATCGATTGATGTCATTTTGTCAATAAAAAATTGCAAAAAAATTAAAAAAGTCTTTGTTTTGTTGATAGGAAGGGGAATATTTGGAATAATTTGGATTGTATTTTGAAAATCTTTCGAAAAAGGTCAAAAAATGTTAGTGGAAAATTCAAAAATATGCTATAATAGGCCAAGAAGGAAGTGATATCTAGTGACAGAGTTGAAAGATGTAAAAGGTATTGGCCCAAAATCCCTTTCTTTGTTAAATAAAATTAATATATATACAATTGAAGATTTAGTAACTCACTATCCATTTAGATATGATGTCTTGGAGAGAGATGATTTAAATGAAGTTGGTGATGGTGAGAAGATTATAATAGATGGAAAAGTAGAAAGTATTCCGATTTTGATGAGATTTAAAGCAGGTCTTAATAAAATGAATTTTAGACTTGTGACACCTTCTGGAGTGGTTGGAGTTTCGATTTTTAATAGAGCATTTTTAAAGAGTCAATTGACTGTTGGAACAGGAATTACTGTGATTGGAAAATTGGATAAGACTAAAAATGTTATTACAGCCTCTGATATAAAGATGGGAGGATTGTCTAATAAAGTGAGAATTGAGCCAGTATATCATTGTACTAGTGGTCTTACTAATAAAAATATATCTACTTATATAAATATGGCATTACTTATGCATGGAAAAGAAATTCCAGATTATATACCGGGTGAGTATATAGAGAAATATAATTTTTTGAATAAAAAGACGGCTTTGAATGTGATTCATAATCCTTCAACTAGTGAGAAATTGAAAGAGGTTACAATTAGGCTTAAATATGAAGAGTTATTTGAATTTATGTTTAAGATTAATTATTTGAAAGAACAAAATAAACGTGACAAGAATGGTTTAGAAAGAGTGATTGATCGAGGTAGGTTGGATGAATTTATTAAGAGTATTCCGTTTGAACTTACTGGGGATCAAATGAAGGCAGTTTTAGAGATTATTGAAGATTTAGAGGCTTCAAGTAGAATGAATAGACTACTACAAGGAGATGTTGGTAGTGGTAAAACGATTGTTGCATTTATTGGAATGTTTGCAAATTATTTGAGTGGATGCCAAAGTGCATTAATGGCTCCTACAGAAATACTTGCGATGCAACATTATTTAAATTTAAAGAAATTTTTGGAAAAAGAAGATATTAGAATAGAATTACTTACAGGGGCTACACCAAAGAAGGAAAAACTTGAGATTTACCAGGGCTTAAAAGATGGAACTGTTAATATGGTGATTGGAACTCATGCTTTGATTCAAGATGAGGTTGAATATAATAATTTAGGTTTGGTTATTACGGATGAGCAACATCGTTTTGGGGTACATCAAAGAGCGAATTTACAAAATAAGGGTGTCAAACCAGATGTACTTTACATGAGTGCTACTCCAATTCCAAGAACTTATGCGTTGACAATTTTTGGAGATATGGATGTTTCAACTATAAAAGAAAGACCTAAAGGTCGTCAAAAAATTGAGACATATTTAAAGACAAATGCTGAAATTAAAGATGTACTTGGAATGATGTATGAAGAATTAAAAGCAGGGCATCAAGTTTATGTTATTGCGCCATTGATTGAGGAAAGTGAAAATTCTGATTTAACTAATGTATGTGAGTTAAGAGATAAAATGAAACTAGCATTTGGAGAACATTATAAAATTGATATAGTTCATGGAAAAATGTCAAGTGGGGCAAAAGATTTAATAATGGAACAGTTTAAGAATAATGATGTACAAATACTTATTTCTACAACAGTGGTAGAAGTTGGAGTTGATGTTCCAAACGCTACTACAATGGTTATCTTTGATGCTGATAGATTTGGCTTGTCTACTTTACATCAGTTGAGAGGACGTGTTGGAAGGGGTACTTCTAAGAGTCAATGTATTTTGATTAGTGAAAGTGATGCTGAAAGATTGAAAATAATGGAAACTGTTGATGATGGATTTGAAATTAGTGAAGAAGATTTTAAATTAAGAGGACATGGGGATTTGTTTGGAACAAAACAAAGTGGTGATATGGCATTTAAAATTGCCTCTATCAAGTCTGATTACAAAATTTTACTACAAGCTAAAAAGGATTCTAAGGAATATTTGTTAAATAAAGAAACTGATAATGATGAATTAAAAATCAGGTTGATAAATTCAATTACTAAGGGGTAAATGTAGGCTAGTAGGAAAAGTAAACTTCTACTGGTCTTTTTCTTTCTTAAGAGGATAGTTTATAATAAAATTATGGAGGGCTGTACATGAGAAAAAAAATCGGAGAATATGATTCGACGTTAAAGAAACTTTATGGTTCGTTAAGAAAAAGATACGGGTTAGCATTTGATGAGACATTAGATGAACTAGAAGAAATTTTTTCAGATGAAGAATATGGTCAGTTGCCGGTCTTTTTACTTAATTCTGATGATACTTATAGTAGGGATTTTATTAATGAAATTAATGCTGTTGGTAGGGCTTTAGCATATGGTTTTTATAGGGATGGAGATTTTCCTTATAAGGTTATTACTGAAGTTAGAGAGGCTATTCCAAAATTACTTCGTCAAAGTGATGAAGATAAATTTTTTTATATATCAATTCGAAAGGCATCTCCTTTTGTAGTGGAAAGGTCAGGGATTATTTGCCTTAAGATAGAAGAACAAAGTGGTAATTTGGTTTTGAATATTATAAAAAATAGAAGAACTATTCAGGATGAGATTATTAGAGAATATAGAGATGATGAAGATAAAAATATGTTTATTCCGCTAGTTAGTAAGTTTTACTATAGTAGATGGGAAAAGAGGCCGGATATTTTTCTTAGACGGTATAGTCCTAGTTCAAGGAAAAATAATAATGTAATAGTTTGTTTAAAAAAAGGGGAAATTGTAGGCTTTTTAATTTATGGATATGGAGCGGATATAGCTCCTGTTGCGATGAGGGATGAGATTACGGTCACGGTTTGGGATGTTTTTGTTAAGGAAAGATATCGGAGGCAAGGAATTGCGACGAGAATGTATGAGAAGTTGGTTAAAAATGCGGAGTACTGTAGAGCAAAAAAAATTAGATTTAAGGTCTGGGAGGAGGATGTTGAAACGAATTTGTTTTTGTGTAGTTTACAGTGTAGGGAACTTTATTCTTTGTATGAACTGGATGTAAAATAAAATGAAAGTGTAAAGCAAAAAAAAATTTTGTTTAATTAATTGACTTTTTTTGGAATATAATTTATTATTAAGGTGCGTGATACATGTCACGCCGATATCTCTCACGGTTTAAATGTGAGAGTATATTCAACCGAACCCCCTGAAGAGAGCATTTAACCGTGCTCTCATTTTTTATGCCCATTTTATAAGGGTTTGCGAGGCATCGTTTATACTAAAATATTTTTAGGTACAATTTAGGTACAAAAAATTTGAACTTTAAGGTTATTCATTGAAGAAAAGTGACGTAAGTGGCAAAAATCTTCAATGGATTTTTTACAGTGATACGGACAATATAGATTTTATCCGTATGGTTGTAATGATATTATACCGCAAACGGAAGGATATAATTGATATAAGATCATGGTATAATACATTATGAGGAGAGAAATTATGAAAAAGAATGAAGAGATAATTAGTAATAAAATTAAATGTAAAAAATGCGGAAATATCATAGAATCAAAAAAAACTAATGATTGTAAAAGATATTCTTGCGGATCCGTTGCAGTTGATGGTGGTAAAGATTATTTAAAAAGAATTGGTAACGAAGAAGATTATGAAGAGATGTCTATAGTTTGCAAAAAATAAATAGTCTTTTTATTTAACATTAATTGGTACATAATTTGATAATAATCTTCAATACTAAATAATATAATAGTAGTACAAAAATATTGAAAAACATACATTTTAGGTAATTTTAGGAGAAAATATCTCCTAAATCTTTACTTTTTTGCGAAAAAGTGATAATATGATCATGAGAAAGGGAGGCGTTACTATGTTGTTACAATTTAAATTTAAAAATCATAAATGTTTTTATGATGAAACTTTTTTAGATTTAATGGCTACACAAGAAAAAAGACATATTGAATCAGCAATTAATGTTAATGGTAATAATATTCTGCCAATTATTGCAATTCATGGTGCAAATGCATCTGGAAAGAGTAGTGCACTTGAGGCATTAGATTTTATGTTTGGATTTATTAAATTTTCTAATAGAATAGATATCAATAGCGACTTACCAACAAATCCATTTGTATTTAGCAAAAAGAGTATCAAAGAAAATAGTGAATATGAGGTATCTATTTGTTTAGGTAACAATGAATATCGATATGGATTTTCACTAAATAAGAATAGAATTGATGAAGAATGGTTATATACAAAGAAATTTGCATTAAATACTAAAGCAACTCAAAAAATGATTTTTGAAAGAACAAATAATAAAGTATCATTTGGAAAACCATATAGCAAATATGAAAAAACTTGGGATTTATTTGGAAATGACATTAATTTGAATGCAAGTAAATTATTAGTGTTAAGTAATGTTGCAATTAAAGAAGAATCTGGAATTTTAAGAGATTTATATGATTATATTTGTAAATTTGATTTTAGAATTGAAAGTGAATTTAGAAAAGCAAGCATTGATATACTAAGCCAAAATGATTCAGTTTATAATAAATTTCAAAAAATAATTAATGAATTTGATCCATGTTTGCTAGGTATTAGAATTGAGGCTATTGATACAGACGAAGGAAAAAAGTATAATATTAGTGGTGTTCACAAAAATATTGATGATTCTTCAACACAAACCTTAATTCCATTACATAGAGAATCTAATGGTACTATTCGTATTTTTAATATTATGCCTACAATTTTGAAAAATCTTGAAATTGGTGGTCTATTATGCATTGATGAAGTAGATGTAAAATTACATCCATTATTATTTAAAAAAATTGTACAAATGTACATGGATAAATCAATTAATAAAAATAACGCTCAATTAATTTATACAGCTCATTCAACATTCTTATTTAATAGTAATGATTTAAGAAGAGATCAACTATACTTGGTTGACAAAGATGAATTCGGTAAATCAAAATTATATTCATTATCTGAATTTAGAAATTTACGTGCTGATTCAGATTATGAAAAAAAATATCTTTCTGGTCAGTTTGGCGCTATTCCATACGAAAAGTAGGTGTTGTTATGGGTAGTGATAATTTACATATAAGAAGAGCTGCAGAAAGAAAAAGAAGAAGAGAGAATATAATAAAGCAGAAATCAAGTAATTGGCTAGTTGTTTGTGAAGGAACCAAGACTGAACCAAATTATTTTGAGAAAGCAGTTAATGAAATAAACAAAGGAATAGACGATGAATATAAATTAAAGGTAAAAGTTGTTGGAAAGGGTATGAATACAACATCCTTAGTTAAAGCGGCAGATTTACAAGTGAAAATAGATAAATATTCTACATCTATTGTTCCATATGGAAAAATATTTGTTGTATTTGACAAAGATAGCTTTGATCCAAAAGATTTTGATGAAGCTATACAAATGTGTGAAGATAATGGGTATATACCGTTATGGTCAAATCAAGCAATAGAATTTTGGTTTCTTTTACATTTTCATTGTATTTATTCGAAAATGGATAGAACTGAATATGCTAAAAAATTAAACGAATATTTTAAGACTAAAGGATTGAATTATAAATACAAGAAAAACGATGATAATATATATAACCTTTTGTGTGAATATGGTTCTTTAGATAAAGCAAGAAAAAATGCAAAAAAAATTAGTGATGAACATCAAAATGATAAACCATCACTATCAGAGAGTTGTACACAAGTACATAAATTCTTTGATGAAATAGATGAAAGACTTAAGGAGTTAGAATAATTTATTCATCTTCTAAG
>CAYXZZ010000048.1:0-10683 GCA_964470055.1 uncultured Mycoplasma sp. | reverse complement strand
TACTTGTACAAGCAATTCTTTTTTAATATTTTTTGAGATATATTCTTCGTATGTGATATCATCTTTAAATGTGTTAATTGAATTCTTTATTGCTTTTTGACATATGGATTCGTATTCACTTTCTGTTAATTCTAGAAAACTAAAACTTTTATATGTTTTTTCTAGTATAGGTTTTAATTTTATGTACATGTCATTTATATTTAAATTTTTAATTTCTTTTGAATTCAATCCCATATGTATTTCTCCCTTAATAATTAGTATCTTATTATAACTTAAAATTTATTTTTAGTAAATATTATATTGATTTTTAAACAAAAAAAGCCCTAGGGCTTTCTTAATACTTAATGGTGACCAGTACGGGATTCGAACCCGTGAATGCTGCCGTGAAAGGGCAGTGTGTTAAGCCGCTTCACCAACTGGCCAAAAAATAAATGGCGCCCCAACTAGGACTTGAACCTAGGACCCCTTGATTAACAGTCAAGTGCTCTAACCAGCTGAGCTATTGAGGCATTATTAATGGTGGACCTGACAGGACTTGAACCTGTGACCCCACGCTTATCAAGCGTGTGCTCTAACCAACTGAGCTACAGGTCCATTAATAATTGGTACTTTTTCATTCTATACTAATTTTTACTTTTTTGCAATAGGAAATTTTAATTTTTTTGGGTTTTTAACATTAATTTCTCAACTGCATTTATAGAATACTATAAAAGATGAAACAAAGTCAAGCACTTTTTTGAAAAAATAAATAAAAGTTGCTAAAAATTTCCTTCTCTATCTAATATTATATAAATATTTCCTAAAATTAGTCCTAAAAATTCAAAATATTGCAATTAAATTTTAAAAAACTATTGAAATTCTCCTTTTTTTGATATAAAATAAATTATGCAATTTGGTGATGGGCTGTTAGCTCAGTTGGTAGAGCAACTGACTCTTAATCAGTGGGTCTAGGGTTCGAATCCCTAACAGCCCACCATATGATATTAAACAACTTGAATGAAAGTTGTTTTTTTATTATATTAAATACAAAAGTAAATTGAATATGCAAAATATATTCAATTTTTATTCTACAACAAACTTCTTTAAAAAAATTTTTCTATACTATATAATTATACTAGGTGATAGATAATATGATAGAAACTAAACAAATAATGTTAGAAGAACTTAATCAAAAAATAAGTACCTGGAATGACTACTCTGAAACAATGTATGGTTACTCTAAGACGGACGCCCAAAGTTTTCTTAAAAGGTTCCAAGTCGGAGTATACGATGCCATCTTAAAAGAGACATTCTGGTTTCAACCACAACTAAGCATAGATACTTTAATAAACTGGGAAAAAGATCGTAAATTATCATCCGTTTTCACAAACATCACAGAAGAAAATTACATAGTCTACTCCACTCTTTTAGAAATAAAAGAACATATAAATAAACTATCCACTTGGAAACAAATCTACAATACAAATTATCATACTAAAATCAATAATTTTCCCCAACCACCACTATCAGACCAAACACTAAAACAATTCAATTCACTATACAAAAAGATTCTAAATAGAAACTCTAACTGGCGTCAAGCGCGGGAAATTATAGATAACTTTCAAAAAATTAACATTACAGAAAACAAAGACTTTTCAACTAACCTCATAACTATCCTAGAAAAACTCTATAACCCACAACCAACTATCTACTATCCAAATTACTTCCAAAAAAACATCCAACTTTTAGATATTATTTCTCTCGATATAAAAATTAAAAAATTACTTAAATCACCTGCTCAAGAAATCCAACACTATCTAACAACAACCCCCAAAACCTACCCCAATAACTATATTATTCAATCCATTAGAAATCTAGATTCTTCTAATATAGACAATATTAAAAAACTACTAAACTCTCTAATAGTTCCTAAAAAAATAAATAACCTTTCTACCTACCTAGATAGTCTTTCTCCCAAAGATATAACAAGCATTCAAAAACATTATAACTTTATCTATAAAAACACAACTGAATTAGAATACGTTGAAGAAACATCAAAAATTCTAGATAAGTTACTCAAAACATTACCAAATACTGAAGAAAACATTCAAAGCCTCGTCATAATCTTTAACGTTATTCTTATTTCTAAAAAAATTGTTCCCCCTATCTTAACCAAAGAAATGTTAACCCTAGATTATGAAGAAAGAACAAATTCACTTTTACAAGCAACAATTAATCCAAATAAAAACTAAAGAAGCATTAAATTATATGCTTCTTTTAACTTTCAATAAAATTCCTAATTATCCTTTTCGCAATCTCATCATAAGAAAGCATTCTCTCAGGATGCCACTGTACTCCAATCTGCAAACCATCTTGACTTTCTATTGCCTCAATCAATCCATCACTACTTTTCCCAGCTACATTAAAATAATTACTTCTCTCAATTGTTTGATGATGATAAGAATTAACCAAAAATCTTTTCATTTGAACAATCTCATAAAATTTACTTAATTCATCAATCACAACTTCATGACAATAATCACTCTTCAAATAATGTGATTGTTCCGGAGTAGAAATCAACTCATCAAGACTTCCATACATTGCCATCGACTGCATTCCTTGACATATTCCAAGCATCTTCATCCTATTTTCAATAGCATATTTAATCAATAAATAATCAAGTCGACCAACATCATCTCCCCCTGGAAGCAAAATCCCTTCAATCATAGTTAATTTATCATAAACCTCGTCAAATTCTGCATTATCAAAAACTTCTACAACCTCTCCACCAAACCACCTAATTGCATTTCTATAAAAGTTATTACTCTCCTCAGTATTCTCTGGCCTAATCACCAATAAAAATCTCTTCATAAACAAAAAGAAGGAAAACTATCTTAATTTTCCCTTCATTCCTTTCATACCTTTTACTCCTCCATTAGCAGCAAATCCTTTTAAGATATTACTTTCAAATGAATGAGTCTTACTAACTCTCTTCTTATAATCTTTAACTCCAATATTAATCATATCTTCTAACATATGAGTAAAACTTACACCCTTTTCTTCCCATAAATAGAAAGCCAAACTACCAGGTATAGAATTAATCTCATTAATATATACTTTTCCTGCCTTTTCATCAATTAAAAAGTCAATTCTTGAGTTTCCTGCACTACCTAATGCCTTAAATGCTTTAACCGCAATCATCTCTATTTCTTCTCTCAGCTGTTTAGGTAAATCAGCAGGTAACTTTCTACTAGTAGAAGCCATTCCTTTACTAGACTTAACCGGAGCCTTTGCACCTTTAAGTTTTCCTTTTCCACCACCAATATACTTATCAGCATAAGTTAAGAATTTATTACCAGAGAAAACCTCTTCAATCTCACTAATTTTTTGATGTTCATAATTACCCATAACAGCAATATTACATTCTTTTAAATTTTCAACTACTTCTTCTACTAAAATCTTACTATCATATTGAATAGCATCATCAATTGCTTCAACTAGCTTTTCTTCATTTTCAACAACAGAAATTCCAACACTTGAACCAGTAGTTGCAGGTTTAACAATAACCGGATATTTTAATTTAGAAACTTTCTTAATTACATCACTGCTATCTTGTTTATAATCAACATCATAAAACCAAACATACTTAGTCATAGGAAGTCCTGCTTGTTCCCAAATAGCCTTCATATAAACTTTATCTTGACCAACAGCAGCCCCATAAACATTTGGACCAACTAATGGAATTCCAACACTTTGTAAATAACCTTGAAGTACTCCATCCTCAACATTTGTACCATGAACAATTGGGAATGCAATATCAATCTCCTTAACTACATTACGAGGAAACTTCTTATTTTGTAATACAAAAGCCCCATTTTTATAAAAAAGTACAACATTTTTACCATACTTCTTAATTAAATTTAAATCTTGATACACTTCAATATCCTTTAACATATCTCCAGTATACCACTCTCTATCTTTAGTAATATAAATTGGTACTACTTCATATTTTTCTAAATCCAATTTATTAATAGCCTGCATTGCAGAGATAATACTTACCTCATGTTCAACGCTTTCACCACCAAAAATAACTCCCACTCTAATTTTCATAACTTCATCTCCCTATTCGTTATATGTATCTGGTAAATCATTTTCAAATAAAGCATAAACTTCCTTTTTACCAGTTAATGTTCCTATAAAAGGATATGCATCTCTTACATCATTAAAAACTATTATTTTATCTTTGTCAAATCCTTTATCAATTAAACCTTCCTTAATCGGTTTAGTTCTTTTTTCACCTATTAAAACAGCATAATCAGCAACCCCAGCAATCTGTTCTCCAAACTTCTTATTATATTCTTTTTCCTTTGCTCCAAGTTCAATCATCCCCGGAGTAACAACCACTTTTATTCCTGGCATCATCCCTAACACTTTACAAGCATTCTCTGCCCCAACTGGATTAGAATTATATGCATCATCAATTTGATAAAAACTACCAAGTCTTTTTAATTCTAATCTATGTTCAACCGGTCTAACTGCTTTAACTGCTGCCATCAAGTCACTAACATCAATACCAAACTCTACTCCACAAGCAATACCCGCCAAAATATTATAAACATTGTGATCTCCTAGTAATTTAGTTTCAAAACTATATTTCTTATCACTATCTTTAAATACTACATCAAAACTAGTACCTTTAGAAGAACACTTAATATTAACTGCTCTAACATCAACATCAGCATTTTCAATACCTATCCAAATAGTACTAACTTTATTTTTTAACTTATAATTTACTTGCTTTGGATCATCACCATTAAGTACCGCAAATCCATCTTCTGGTAAAGATTCAATCAATTCAAACTTTCCTTCAATAATATTTTCTTCACTACCAAAACTTTCCAAATGAGCAGTACCAATTCTTGTTAAAATACCATACTTAGGTTTAATTAATTTACAAAGTCCTTTAATCTCTCCCTTAACATAAGCCCCCATCTCTGCAATAAAAATATCAGTGAACTTATCCATATGATTATTAACTGTCATAATAAGACCATTAAATGTATTTAAATTTCTCGGAGTTGGTAAAGCATTATATTTAATATTTAAAATATCACTCAAAATATTTTTACTACTTGTCTTCCCATAACTACCAGTAATTCCAATTATCTTCAAATTATTCATTTGTTTCAATTTACTTTGAGCCTTATTTTTATAATATAAATACACCAATTTTTCAATCGGCCAATTTATTATATTAGCCAAATAAACTACAAACACATTAAAATAAATCATAAATGTAATTACAAATAGCATCTGCCATACAAATTGTGTATCAACTAAATAATAGCTCATTAATCCTAGTGGAATAAAATAAATAACCAATATCGTAAAAATAAGTCTTTTAATTCTTGCTGTCACCACTAATGGTTTCTTATTTTGATCATTCTTAATTCTATTAATCCATGTAAATCCAATAAAATATCCAACAATAGTCAATCCAACAATTCCAATTAATGAAATTATTTCTAAATCAAAAAACACCAATGAACCTACAAAAGTAATCAATAACAAAATTATATCCCAATCCATAAATTGTTTATAATTTTTAAATATCCATTTTAAGTAACGATTATTTTCATTATATAAATTTTGTTGTAACATATGTAAGCTTCTCTTTGTCTTAAAGAATGTTGCAAACAACAAAGCCAATACCAAAATACAATATTTAATCATAAATCCTCCTATATAAAACTATCTAATATGCTTACTACTCTAGGAAAATTTTCTAAATAAGCATAATGTGTCCCAGGTAAAATAATTAAAGCAGCATCAACCATAATACCTTCTAATAACTTAGCCTCTTCTACTGGGGCCTCTTCATCATTTTCTCCCCAAATAAGGAGTGTTGCCTCTTCAATATCTTTCGCATACTCTGACAAATCTTCATTCACAACATTAACTAATGTTTGTCGCATTATTGGACTAGCAGACTTATAATCTCTAGAACCAATATATTTTTTCATATACTCACCAATCTTATCCATACCTGGCAACTTTTTCAATCTCTTTAATATCCTTGTCGATAAAGTTAATTCCTTATCCAATCTAATACAAGGACTTCCAAACAATACTAACTTTTCAATCGAATTATATGCTGAATATCTAATTGCTACTCTTCCACCAAATGAATGTCCCATAATAATTGGTTTCTTTATCCCAACTTCTTTAACAAATTCCTCTAACATATTAGAATAATCATCTATTGTCCAAGGAATAGTTGGTTCATCACTTTGTCCAAACCCAGGAAAATCAATTATCGTTATTCTACATCTATTACTAAAACTATCACCAATAGGTTGCATCATTTGAATATTTTGCCCCCATCCATGTAAAAGCAAAATATCTTTTCCTTCACCATATTGTATGTAATTCACATTTACATCATTAATCTTAATTTTCATGAAATCACTCCAAATAAATTATATCACAAAATTAAACAATATCTAAAAATGAACACTTTATTGACACTACAATAAATAAAATAAATTGCCTAAACTGTCAAGTTATGTAAAAAAGAGATAAATTTTTATCCCTTATAAAAAATTCCATACTTCCAATTACTATTCTTTATCACTACACTCTTCTCATCTGCTATCCCATAATATTTCTTAAAACTACTCATATGATAATCATTAGTAGGATTAATATTACAATTTACAAAAGAAGGAAAACTATTAATATATACAATTTCACTATTATCATTTAACTGTTTTTTAATACTAATTTCTAAATCAATCTGACACCTACTAACATTAATATAAAATACTAAATAAAATAAACATCCACATCCTAATAATGTATAACTAAAATACTCAACCATTTTTCTTTCTTTAATATATACATTAATTATTCTTAATGCTACTATACAAAACATTAAATATGTAAAAAAACTAGTTCTATACCCCCAAGTTGGAGATAACATCATCGCCCCATTAGAACAAAGTCCAAGTAACAATAAAAATATATTAACCAGCTCACTCTTATTATGAACCCAAAGTAAATAAGTAAAACTAATTAAATAAACTAACCAATATATAATCACATAAACCTTAGTAGGATCTACTAAGAATAATGTCTTAGTTGCAAAAAGTGATATTGGATATAATATAATCCCAACAACTGGTCCACTTATCATAAAAATACTCATCAGAATTCTAATCCATTTATTTTTAAAACTCTTTCGAATAATAAACCAACTACTTATTGCCAACAACATCAATAAAAAAGGATTACTAATAAATGTATAATTAACAAAATTAGGTAAATTATACTCAATCTTCCCCAACAAATTAAGTTCATTAAAAACAACATTCTCTGTTTTACTTCTAAGTGCTGTACCAGGAGATATCATCATCACTAACATACTCAAACTAGAAATAATAATATAAACAATAACTCTCTTATCAATTTTTTTATTCTTAAAATACTTATAAATAAGTACTAAAATATTTCCACCTACAAGTACCGCAGCCATATTCTCAATAAACATCGTACACAAGACATTAATCAAAATAAATAAACCCATCCGCCAGTTACTATACTCATCATTATTAATCAAATAATAAAAATACCACAACAATATCGGAACCACTACAAAATAAGTAATATTACCAGTAATCCACGGAATAATCTGTGAAAAAGTAAAAAGATTCATGCCTAAAAAAACTAAACACATTAACGGAAATATCACCTTTTTAGGTTTTTCTCCAACAAACTTCATACACATATAAATAGTCCAAGTAATTAAAAGTGAATTAATAACATTCCATAACCATTTATACTGAGCAAATATAGTAACTAATACCCTACTTACAAATCTACCTTCCCAAGTAAAATATAGTTCATAGGCATGAGTAAAAGCATAAATGAAACCATTCTTTCCAACCAAATAATTTCCCCAATCATCTCCTGCAATTGGCACTAAACATAAAAGAATCATACTAAATAAAAATACACCTATATACTTGCCATACTTTTTCATTCTATCACCTATCTCAATTATAACATCAAAACTAAAAAAGAAAGAAGCAACCATTTGTTTCTCAAAAATCCAACTACGCTCCAAATAACACTTTTTCGGATTTAAATTTCTTAAATAAAATCCAAAGTACACCACCAACACAAATTACTGTTGAACCAATAGTTACTAATAAATTTAACATTTCAAAATTACCTGTATACAAGTCCATTAATATCGTTGTGTAATTTAATATCGGAATAACATAATACATACTAGTTACTTTAAACTCTAAATAAGTCATAAATATAGGTACAATACAAAGATAATTAAGAATCTGTCCCGCAGCCTGTGCCTCCTTATAAGACTTCGCTGATGATGTAAGAGCAATTGCAAGACCACCTATTAAGAAAGATGCTAGAACACAAATAAGTATTCCCCATCCAATAGCACCAAAACTAATACTAAAATCTTCATAAATAACAAACATATTTTTCGCAATAGAAAAACTAATAATAGTTAACGCAAATCCAATAAGTGATGCAATAATTCCAATAATAACATTAGCCAAATACTTTCCAATAATAAGTTCATTAGTTGTAATTGGAAGCGTTAAAATAGTCTCTAACGTTCCATGTTCCTTTTCTACCGCAATTGCTGATGTTGCCATATTTACTGCCGCTAAAGTAATAGCCATAATAATATATGTAAATGCTAAGCTCATCACAAGTTCCACTAAGAAACTACTAGTAGATAACGCCTCTCCTGAAATATCTTTCATCTCCATAGTAAAATTATTATAAATTTCTGTAGGATCAATATCTTTATTTACTAACTTTAAATTACCCAAATATTCATTATAATCCTCTAAATACGCAGTTATAAAAGAACTAACATTAAGTCCAGTAACACTACTATCAGTATAAATAATATATTTTGCTTCATCCTTTTCATAAGTAATATATCCAGAGATTTTTCCCTCTTCAAAAGCCTTGTCCATCTCAGAAAGATCTAAAAAACTTTCATACTCTAAACTATACTTTTCAAATAAAGTATTTTCTATTTCACTAACAGTATAATCAACACCAATAGTATATAGAGAACTTCCATTTCCCAACATAGACTCTTCCATAAAGCCCATTAAAAAAATTAAAAATGCAATTACAAAAGGAAATCCCAAAATCATAAAAACCGTTTTCTTATCGCGAAACATTGATCGTAATTCTTTTTTTATCGTAATAAAAATATTATTCTTATTCACTATCTTCCCCTCCTATCAAAGCAAAAAAACTATCTCGCAAATTCGTAGTCTTCGTCTTCTTACGAATTTCATCAGGAGTACCAATTATCACAACTTTTCCTTCATTAATCATCACTATCTTATCGCAAATATTTTCTGCCTCTTCCATATAATGTGTAGAATATAAAATAGTTTTTCCCTCATTTTTAGCCTCTTTAACAAAATCAATTATTACTTTGCTAGAAATTACATCCAAACCACTTGTTGGCTCGTCTAAAATATAATACTTTGGATCATGCACAACACATCTCGCAATACTTGTTCTTTGATATTGCCCTGTTGATAAAGTATCTATCCTTTGGTGCATAAAACTTTCCATATCAAATTTTTTTACAATCAAATTGATCCTATTTTCAAGCTCTTCTTTTGAAATACCATAATACTCTCCACACATTTTAAGTAGCTCATATGGAGAAATATCTTTATACAATTTTGTATTTCCAGTCAAAAATGCAAGTGCCTTTTTTATTTCAATCGATTTATCTTTATGCATTTTTCCATCTACAATAACTTCACCACTTGTTGGACTCATAATACCAGCAATCATTCGAAGTAATGTTGTTTTTCCAGCACCATTAGGTCCAAGTATTCCAATTACTTCTCCCCCTTTTGCTTCAAAAGAAATATTATCATCTGCTAAAAATTTAATCGTCTTCTTCTGGGATATTTTCTTTTCAAACTCTTTAGTAATATTTTTAACTTCAAGCATTTGCATCACTCCTCTATTTTTTTAGTTTTTTATTTTTTATCGCAATAATAATTCCAATAACAGCACCAGTTCCTCCACCAACTAAAACCCCAATTACACACCAATTTATTATCCTATCAAAAAAGTCATCAACCACTGGCTCTTCTAACATCTCATCAACATCAAATTCAATTGTATCAATAATACTTTCTATTAACTTTTCTTCTTCTCCTGTATAATCATTTGATTTTTGAAAAGTTATTGTATAGCCATATCCATTAACAATAGTATAATATTCAATTAAATTAACATCTTGTTGCGCATACTTTGAAACTGCAAACTTATAATCTTCAACATACACATCATAATTACTATAACCGCCATTTTTTGCAAGTTCACCACTTAATTCCATTACCTCTTCATCAGCATAATTAGATAAATTCATAATTGCATTATTTTCTTTAATTCTTACAAACATCTCTAAAGAAGAACCATCATCATAAATTACAAATGCATCCATATAAGCATAATTACTTTCAAACATATTTTTCATATACTCATATTGAATTTGTAAACTCTCAAGTTCTGCATTATTCTTTATATTGTCTCTTGTAAAAACATACCAATCATCAGGAACATCAATTGTAATATCCTTCTCCAATAAAGCATAACTTTGAGCCAAACAATTAAACGGAAATC
>CAYXZZ010000047.1:0-10806 GCA_964470055.1 uncultured Mycoplasma sp. | reverse complement strand
AAAACATTTCAATAACTTCTACTATGGGTCCTGGAATCAAAGTTGAAAATAATTTTGACAAATAGGAATAGTTGAGTTATAATAAAGACAATTTGTTGGTGCCATAGACAGTAGGTATACAAATAAATCCTACCGAGGACTTTAAAAAGTAATCAAAAAAGTTCTTTGGCTGTCTAAGCTGAAGAACTTTTTATATGGCATCCCTAAATAGATTAAGGAGGTGTATTATGGCAAGTGAAGCAATTTTAAAGCAAAAACAAGTTGTAATCGATGAGATTAAGGATCGTGTTGGTGCTGCAAAATCTATCGTATTATTCGATTATCGTGGTATTACTGATAGTGAGGCTAAAGAGTTACGTTGTAAATTAAGAGAAAGTAATTCTGATTATAAAGTATATAAAAATACTTTAATGGCTCGTGCTTTCAATGAGTTAGGTATTGACCTTAATGAAGGATTAACTGGACCAAGCGCATTTGCATTTGGTGAAGATCAAATCGCTCCAATTAAGACATTATCTGAATTCGCTAAAGAACACCCAGCATTAGTTTTAAAAGTAGGGATTGTTGATGGTGAAAAGGCAGATGCAGCTAAGTTGGCTGAATATGCTACTATCCCTTCAAGAGAAGGACTACTTACAATGCTTGCTGGTGGTATGATTGGTATCGCAAGAGACCTTTCAATTTGCTTAGACTTATATAGTCAACAAAAAGAAGAAAATTAATAATTAATAAAAATATAGGAGGAAATAAAAATGGCTAAATTAACAAGAGATGAATTTATCAGTGGTTTAAAAGAAATGACATTATTAGAAATCAAAGAATTAGTAGATGCAATGAAAGAAGAATTTGGAGTTGATCCAAGTGCTGTAGCAGTTGCTGCACCTGCAGCAGGAGCAGCTGCTGATGATGCTCCAAGCACAGTTACAGTTTCAATCGCTGATGCTGGCGCTGGAAAAGTTGGAGTTATTAAAGTAGTTAAAGAAATTACTGGTTTAGGTTTAAAAGAATCTAAAGATATCGTTGATAATAATGGTGTTGTTAAAGAAAATATTTCAGTTGCTGAAGCTGATGAAATCAAAGCTAAGCTTGAAGAAGCTGGAGCTACAGTTGAAGTTAAATAATTAACTGAAATATTAGTTTAGATGCATACGTTTGTGTATGTATCTTTTTTTTGTAAAAAATTGTAAAAAAGCAAAAAACGTTTGACAAATTGATTTTAGTAGTGTATTATATCTTTCGAAAGGAAGAAAACTAAGGATTTTTGTGCGGTTTTCTTCTTCTTTTTTTTTCTAGAGAAAAAGAGGAGATTAAAATGGGTCAGTATTTTACAAATGAGAACTTGCCAAGCAATGTTCGTAGGACTGAATGCATCGTGTTAGGTCGTAGGTTTATCTTCCTAACAGACAATGGAGTTTTTTCCAAAGACGGTTTGGATTTTGGCAGTAGACTTCTTCTTGAAACAATCCCGCTTGAAGAAGTTGGAGGCAAAATTCTTGATATGGGTTGCGGTTACGGAGTATTTGGAATTGTTTTATCAAAACTTACACAAGCACACGTTGATATGGTTGATGTTAATTTGCGTGCTCTTCATTTAGCAGAGAGAAATATTAAAGAAAATCATGTTGATGATATAAATGTGTTTGAGAGTAACGTCTATGAAAATGTGTCTTCAAAATACTCTACTATAGTTACCAATCCTCCGATAAGGGCTGGTAAAAAAATAGTCTATGATATAGTGATGAATGCTAAGGATTATCTAGAAAATGATGGGAAGTTATTCTTGGTTATCCGAAAAGAACAGGGCGCAAAATCGCTAATTGTCGACTTAGAAAAATTATACAATGTAAAAGTATTAGAAAAGAAAAAAGGATTTTTCATTTTAGAATGTAGTTTACTTTCATCTAAATAATAGTAATGTATTATTTAATGGAGGTATGACATTTTGATGGAACAAGTTTTTTCAAAAAAATCATTTAGTGTGGGGTGAATATTAGTGGCATTTAAAATTACAAAATGTGGTGATTATAGAGAAAGACGTAATTTCTCTAAAATTAGAAATGCTTATGAGTTGAAAGACTTATTAGAGATTCAAAAGAAATCTTACCAATGGTTTATTGAAACAGGTATCAAAGAAGTGTTTGATGATTTATTTCCAGTAGAGAATTTCTCTGGAACTTTATCACTTGAATTCGGAGATTATCATTTTGATGAACCACGCTATTCAATTAAAGAGAGCAAGGATCGCGAAACTACATATTCTGCACCTTTAAGAGTTGAAGTTCGTTTATTTAACCGTGAAACTGGGGAAGTAAAAGAGCAAGAGATCTTTATGGGTGATATGCCTGTTATGACAGATAGTGGTACATTTGTCATTAATGGTGCCGAACGTGTTATTGTTTCTCAATTAGTACGTTCTCCAAGTGTTTATTTTAATCATGAAATTGATAAAAATGGACGTGAATTAATTACTTCCCAAATAATACCAACACGTGGTACTTGGTTAGAATTCGAAACAGATGCAAGAGATGTATTATATGTTAGAATTGACCGTACTAGAAAAGTTACTTTAACAACTTTATTACGTGCATTTGGTTTATCTTCAGATGATGAAATCTTGGCTATGTTTGGTGAGGATGATTATCTAAAGAATACTATTGCTAAAGATTCAACTAAGAATACAGATGAGGCATTAATTGAAATTTATGAAAAATTAAGACCGGGAGAACCTGCAACGTTAGATTCTTCTAAAAACCAAATTATTACTAGATTCTTTGATGAGTTTAGATATGATTTAGCAAAGGTTGGTCGTTATAAATTTAATCGTAAATTGAATGTGGTTGATCGTTTGTTAGATCAGACTTTAGCAGAAGATATTACAGATGGAGATACTGTAGTATTTGAAAAAGGTACTAAAATTACTAAGGCTAATTTAGAAGAATTGAAAGCTGTTTTAGCTAAGGGATTTGGCTTATGCGAAGTTACAATTAATGATGAATTAGATAATTATAATAAAGTACAAGTTGTTAAAATTTATGATCCAAATGATAAGAAGAAGAAAATTACTGTTATTGGTAATGATCAAACTCTTGAAGTTAAGAGACTTACTATATCTGATGTATATGCTTCTGTATCATATTATTTATGTTTATTACAAGGTGTTGGAAACTTTGATGAGATTGACCATTTAGGAAATCGTCGTATTCGTCAAGTTGGTGAATTGCTACAAAACCAATTTAGAATTGGTGTTTCTCGTATGGAAAGAGTAATTCGTGAAAGAATGACTACTCAAGAAATGGAAGAAGTTACTCCTAAAACATTAATTAACATTCGTCCTGTAACTGCTGCTATGAAAGAGTTCTTTGGTAGTTCACAACTTTCTCAATTTATGGATCAAACTAACCCAATTGCAGAACTTACAAATAAACGTCGTTTATCTGCATTAGGACCAGGAGGACTTTCTCGTGATCGTGCTGGAGTAGAAGTACGTGATGTTAACTCTTCTCACTATGGTCGTATTTGCCCAATTGAGTCTCCAGAAGGACCAAACATTGGACTTATTACATCTCTTGCAAGTTATGCAAAGATTGATGATTATGGATTTATTATGACTCCATATCGTAAAGTTGAAAATTGTAAAATTACTGATGAGGTTTACTATTTAACAGCAGATGAAGAATTAGATTATATTATTTCTCAATCTACAGTTGAAACTAATGAAGACAATGTTATTGTTGATGAACAAGTTAGAGCACGTTTCCGTGGTGAAAATATTTTGGCTAGACCTGAACAAGTAGATTACATCGACGTTAGTCCTCAACAAGTTGTTTCAATTACTACAAGTTGTATTCCATTCTTAGAGCATGATGATGCGACTCGTGCATTGATGGGATCTAACATGCAACGTCAGGCTATGCCTTTAATTAAGACAGAGGCTCCATTTGTTGGAACTGGTGTAGAATTTGTTGCTGCAAAAGACTCAGGTGTTGAAATTGTTGCAAAGGCTGATGGTGTTGTAGAATATGTTGATGCTAAGAAAATTGTTGTTAAGACAAAAGAGGGAAAAGATACTTATAAGTTGGCTAATTTTGAATTAGCAAATTCAAGTATTTGTTCACATCAAAGACCTATTGTTCATGTTGGTGATAAAGTAGTTGCTGATAAGACTATTCTTGCTGATGGTAACTCAACTGATAAAGGTGAACTTGCATTAGGTAAAAATATGACTGTTGCATTCATGACTTTCAATGGTTATAACTATGAAGATGCTATCATCTTAAATGAAAACTTAGTTAAAGATGATAAATATACTTCATTACACTTAGAGGATTACGAAATGCAATGTCGTGAAACTAAGTTAGGACCTGAAGAAATTACAAGAGACATTCCGAATGTTAGTGAAGAGGCTCGTCGTAACTTAGATGAAAACGGTATTGTAACTATTGGTACTGAAGTACACGAAGGAGATATCCTTGTTGGTAAAGTTACTCCTAAGGGAATGGCTGAACTTACTTCAGAAGAAAAATTATTACATGCTATTTTCGGGGAAAAGACTCGTGAAGTTAGAGATACATCTTTACGTGTTCCACATGGTGGAGATGGTATCGTTCATGATATTAAAATTTATTCAAGAAAAGATAATGATGAATTACCAGCAGGTGTTTCAAAAGTTATCCGTGTTTATATAATTCAAAAACGTAAGATTCAAGTAGGAGATAAGATGTCTGGACGTCATGGTAACAAGGGTGTTATTTCACTTGTTCTTCCACAAGAAGATATGCCATACTTACCAGATGGTACTCCAGTTGATATTATGTTAAATCCACAAGGTGTTCCTTCTCGTATGAACTTTGGACAAATTCTTGAAATTCATATGGGTATGGCTTGTAAGAAACTAGGTGTTCATATTGCTACTCCTGTATTTGATGGTGCACATATTAGTGATATTCAAGAGATGATGGCAGAGGCTGGAATGGACGAAGATGGTAAGACAATTTTATATGATGGACGTACTGGTGAACCATTCGATCATCGTATCTCAGTTGGTGTAATGTACATGATTAAACTTCATCACATGGTTGATGATAAATTACATGCACGTTCAACTGGACCTTACTCATTAGTTACACAACAACCTCTTGGTGGTAAGGCTCAATTCGGTGGACAAAGATTTGGAGAAATGGAAGTTTGGGCATTATATGCATATGGTGCTGCTCATACATTACAAGAAATCTTAACAGTTAAGTCAGATGACGTTACTGGTCGTGTTAAAGTTTATGAATCAATTATTAAAGGACAAGAAATTAATCAAGCAGGTGTTCCAGAATCATTCAGAGTATTGATGAAAGAATTCCAAGCATTAGGATTAGATATTTCAATCATTAATGATGAGGGTGAAACTTTACAATTAAAAGAAATCGAAGAAGCAGAAGATAAAGAAGATATGAATACTTCAATTGAAGAAGTGGAAAGCCCTGCAGTGGCAATTGCTGCAAATGATGAAACGGAAGAATATGAAGAAGACGATGAATTCGAAGATGATGAAGAAGATTTTGATGATGAATTTGAAGAATCTGAAATGGACTTCGATGATGAATTTGAGGAAGGAGCTGATCTTTAATGTTAGAAGTAAATAAGTTTGATGCATTAAAAATTGGTATTGCATCTCCTGATAAAATTCGTGAATGGTCATATGGGGAAGTAAAAAAACCTGAAACTATTAACTATCGTACACTTCGTCCAGAACGTGATGGTTTATTCTGTGAAAAAATCTTCGGGCCTACTAAAGATTTCGAATGTGCCTGTGGAAAATACAAACGTGTTCGTTATAAAAATATAGTATGTGATAGATGTGGAGTTGAAGTTACTCGTGCTAAAGTACGTCGTGAACGTATGGGGCATATTGAACTTGCTACTCCAGTATCTCATATTTGGTTCTTTAAAGGTGTTCCTTCAAGAATGGGACTTGTACTTGATATGAGTCCAAGAGATCTTGAAGAAGTATTATACTTTGTTAGTTATGTAGTAATTGATAAAGGCAATGCACCTTTAGAAAATAAGCAAACATTATCTGAAAAAGAATACCGTGCATATTATGAAAAATATGGTACTGGATTTAGAGTAGGAATGGGTGCTGAAGCAATTAAGGAACTTTTAAGTAAAGTTGACTTGAAGAAAGATATTGATGAAATTACTAAAGAATTAGAAACTGCCCAAGGACAAAAAAGAACTCGTTTATTAAAGAGACTTGATGTACTTGATGCGTTCTATCAATCAGGAAATAGACCTGAGTGGATGATTATGGATTGTATTCCAGTAATTCCACCAGAATTAAGACCAATGATTCAATTAGATGGTGGTCGTTTTGCAACAAGTGACTTAAATGATTTATATAGACGTGTTATTAACCGTAATAATCGTTTGAAAAAACTTATTGATTTAGGAGCACCTGGAATCATTATTCAAAATGAAAAACGTATGTTACAAGAGGCAGTTGATGCATTATTTGATAATGGTCGTCGTGGTAGATCTGTAACAGGAGCAGGAAATAGACCTTTAAAATCTTTATCTAGTATGTTAAAAGGTAAACAAGGACGTTTCCGTCAAAACTTACTTGGAAAACGTGTTGACTATTCAGGTCGTTCAGTTATCGTTGTTGGTCCATCTTTAAAGATGTATCAATGTGGTATTCCAAAAGAAATGGCTCTAGAATTATTTAAGCCACATGTTATTAATGGATTGGTAAGTAAAGATATTGCTCATAATATTAAGGCTGCTAAGAGATTAATTGATAATCAGGATCCGGTAGTATGGGATATTGTTGAGGAAGTTATTAAAGAACATCCAATTATGTTAAACCGTGCTCCTACACTACATAGACTTGGTATCCAAGCATTCGAACCAATTTTAGTTGGTGGAAAGGCTATCCGTTTACATCCGTTAGTATGTCCAGCATTCAATGCCGATTTCGATGGAGACCAAATGGCTGTACACGTTCCACTTTCAGAAGAGGCACAAGCAGAGGCTAGAATGTTAATGTTAGGTTCTAACAACATTCTACATCCAAAATCAGGAGATCCTATTGTTACTCCATCTCAAGACATGGTGTTAGGTAACTACTATATAACCATGGAAAAGGCTGGATTAGAGGGAGAAGGTCGTGTATTTAAGAACTCTAATGAGGCTTTAATGGCTTACGAAAGACGTGAAATTACATTACATACACGTATTGCAATTCCAGTTGATTCATTCAAATATAAATTATTTACTGAAGGACAAAAAGGTAAATATTTAGTAACTACAGTTGGTAAAATTAAGTTCAATGAGATCTTACCTGATTCATTTGCTTATATCAATGAACCAACAGATGATAATATTTCTAATATTACACCAAGTAAATATTTCTTAGAAAAAGGAACAAATATTCCTGAGGCTATAGCAGCAATGCCATTAGTTAAACCATTTGCTAAAGGTACATTAGAAAAGATTATTGCTCAGGTATTTAAGCGTTATAAAACAACTGAAACTTCAACAATGCTTGATAAGATGAAAGATTTAGGATTTTACTATTCAACAATTTCAGGTATTACAGTTAGTATGGCTGATGTTGAAATAAGTCAAAAGAAGCCAGAAATCGTTGCTGAAGCACAAGGTGTTGTTGATAAGATTAATAAACAATATAAACGTGGTTTAATTACTGAAGAAGAAAGATTTAATAAGGTAATTGAAACATGGAATAATGCTACTGACCAAGTTAAAGCAGAGCTTGAAGAGGTTGCTCATTCAGATGTTGATAATCCAATCTTCATTATGATGAACTCTAAGGCTCGTGGTAATATCTCAAACTTCACACAAGTTGCAGGTATGCGTGGTATTATGGCTAAACCAGATGGTACACCAGTAGAAATTCCAATTCTTTCAAACTTTATTGAAGGTCTTTCGGTATCTGAGTTCTTCTTATCTACACATGGTGCTCGTAAAGGTTCTGCCGATACAGCATTAAAGACAGCAGACTCTGGATACTTAACTCGTCGTTTAGTTGATGTATCTCAAGATATGATTGTTAGAGAGTCTGATTGTGGTACTGATCAAGGTGTTGTAGTTTCTGATTTCATTAATGAAAAGAATGGAACGGTAATTGAAAGCTTACGTGATCGTATTGTTGGTCGTTTTGCTAATAAGAAGATTATTAACCCTGAAACAAAAGAGGTTATTGTTGATAAACTTCAAATGATTACAGAATCTCTAGCAGATAAAGTAATTGCTGCTGGAATTAAAGAAGTTGAAATTCGTACAATTTTAACATGTAATACAGTTAATGGTGTATGTCAAAAATGTTATGGACGTAACTTGGCTACAGGTAACTTAGTAGAAATTGGTGAGGCTGTTGGAGTTATGGCTGCACAATCTATCGGTGAACCTGGTACACAACTTACAATGCGTACATTCCACTCTGGAGGAGTTGCGCATGGTGGTGATGCTGATATTACTCAAGGTCTTCCTCGTGTTCAAGAATTATTTGAAGCACGTAATCCAAAGGCTAAGGCTACTATTGCTGAAATCGATGGTACAATTACTAAGATTAAAGAAGATCATGGAAAATATAAAATTAGTATCACTAATAAGTTAGAAACAAAAGAACATGTTACTAACTATGGTTCTAAACTTTGTGTTGATAAGGGGACAGAAGTACACTGTGGAGATAGACTTACTGAAGGTGCTGTTAGCCCTAAAGAATTACTTGCAGTTACTGATCCAATTACGACTCAATCATATATCTTAAAAGAAGTTCAACATACATATCGTTCTCAAGGTGTTGATATTTCAGATAAACATATTGAAATTATTGCACGTAGAATGATTAGTAAGATTAGAATTGTTGAAGGTGGAGATACTCGTTTCTTACCTGGAGCACTTGTTAATTTCCGTGAATTTACTGATGGAAATAAAGATGCAGTTATTAAAGGTAAAAAACCAGCGCTTGGAAAACCGATTTTACTTGGTATTACTAAGGCAGCACTTGAAACTGATTCATTCTTATCTGCTGCATCATTCCAAGAAACAACTCGTATCTTAACTGATGCTGCTATTAGAGGAAAAGTTGATCCACTATCTGGATTAAAAGAAAACGTTATCATTGGTAAACTTATACCTGCTGGTACAGGAAGTAAGGCTTATCGTGATGTTGACTATGAACTTCAAACAGAATTTATGGATGAAGAACCGCTTGAAAAATTAGAAGATCAATTTATGGAGTAGAGAAATCTGCTCCTTTTCTTTTGATTAGTGTTTTTTGGATACGCTTTTTCTGATTTAAAACATTTAATTTTAAGTTGTTTTTTAAGAATAATTATTAATTGTATTAATTTAGTATTTTATTTTGATTTTTTGAATAGAATATTTAGAGGAATTTTGTGATTATTTTGTTAAAGTTTTGTTGACTTTATTTTTGATTAGTGATATATTATTACTGCTGATTAAATAGCTTTGCTTTTAGGCAAAGTTTTATTTAAGGGGTAAAATGATACACCTGGATATGTGTAAAGAAAGGAGATATATTTTATGCCTACAATTAACCAATTAGTTCGTAAAAATCGTAAGGATAAGGTAAAAAAGAGTAAGGCACCAGTATTAGGTGTTGGTTTAAATACTATTAAGAAAAAAACTACTGATACAAATGCTCCTCAAAAACGTGGAGTTTGTACTCGTGTTGGTACTAAGACACCTAAGAAGCCAAACTCTGCTTTACGTAAGTACGCTCGTGTACGTTTATCAAACGGTAAAGAAGTTGATACTTACATCCCAGGAATTGGACACAACTTACAAGAACACAGTGTTGTATTAATTCGTGGTGGACGTGTTAAGGACTTAATCGGAGTTCGTTATCACATCATTCGTGGTACATTAGATACTGCTGGAGTTAAGGATCGTAAGCAAGGACGTAGTAAATACGGTGCTAAAAGACCTAAAAATTAATTTGTTATAAAAATAGTGAAGGGAGGAAATTAAAATGCGTAAGAGACGTGCAGTTAAGAGAGATGTTCTTGCTGATCCAATATATAAGTCAAAAGTAGTTGCAAAACTAATTAATACTATTATGTTAGATGGTAAAAAGGGAACAGCTCAAACAATAGTTTATGAAGCATTTGAACAAGTAAAGACTAAGACTGGAAGAGATCCACTTGAAGTATTTACTGAAGCAATGGAAAATATTAGACCACAACTTGAAGTTAAAAGCCGTCGTGTTGGTGGATCTAACTACCAAGTTCCAGTTGAAGTTACACCTGCTAGAAGCCAGGCTTTAGCATTAAGATGGTTAACTAAATATTCACGTGAACGTGGTGGAAAAGGTATGGCTGATAATTTAGCTAATGAAATCGTTGATGCATCAAATGGTACTGGTGCAGCAGTTAAAAAACGTGAAGATACTCATAGAATGGCTGAAGCTAATAAGGCTTTCGCTCATTATAGATGGTAGGAAGGGAGTCATAAAATGGCAAGAGATACGTCTTTAGACAAGACAAGAAATTTCGGTATCATGGCTCATATCGATGCAGGTAAAACTACTTGTAGCGAAAGAATCTTATTCCATACAGGAGTTAACCATAAAATTGGTGAAACTCATGAAGGTGCCGCTACAATGGACTGGATGGAGCAAGAAAAAGAACGTGGTATCACAATCACTTCTGCAGCAACAACTGCTTATTGGAAGGGATATCGTTTAAATATTATCGATACTCCAGGTCACGTTGACTTCACAATTGAAGTTTCTCGTTCACTTCGTGTATTAGATGGAGCTGTAGCTTTAAT
>CAYXZZ010000046.1:0-10905 GCA_964470055.1 uncultured Mycoplasma sp. | reverse complement strand
AAAGAAAACAACCTCAAAGAGGTTGGCGAATGAAATTTATTTCATTCCTTTTTTAGTTTAAAACTTGCTACTAAATCTAATAAATTATATAATAAAAGAAGGTGATTATATGAACGAACTAACAACAGAAAATTTACTAATAATTTGTCCAAATGAAGAGAAAATGAAGATTTTAGACACAATGAGTAAAGAAAACAAATTATATGATATAAAATTTATGACTAAAGAAGAATACAAAAAAAATTACTTTTATAACTATGATGAAAAAGCCTTATATTATCTTCTTTCCAAGTATCATTTTAATTTAGATGTTGCGAAAGTATACCTAAAAAACCTCTATGTTATAGATGAGAAAAAAAATTACCAAGCCCCTAAATTAAGTTTCTTAAAAGACTTAAAACTAGAACTTATTGAAAACAATCTTCTAGAAGTAAATCCTACTTTCAAAGATTACATTAAATCTAAAAATATTCTTGTAAAGTCTTACTATGATTTAGAAAAATATGAAGAAGAGATGCTTAATACAAAAGTAGAAATCCCATCTTCAACCCTAACCACAAAAGTAGTAGAATGTGAAACTCTAGAAGAAGAAGTAAATTCAGTCTGTTTACAAATCTTAAATCTATTAAAAAGTGGAGTAGACATTAATAAAATCTATCTTACAAATATCTCTAATGACTACTATTATACAATTAATAAATTATTTAATTATTATAATATTCCTATTAACTTAGATATGAATAATTCAATCTATGGTACCAAAGTCGTAAAAGATTTTCTAGAAACTAAGGAACTTGATTTAGAAGATAAAACTAAGTCTATAATTAATCGTAAATTAGTAACTATCCTTTCTGAGCTTTCCTCATTAGATAGTACCACTAAAGAATATAAAACTATTTTAATTGATAAATTAAAAAGTACCAAACTACCTCCTAAGAAGAAACAAAATGCTATCACAATCAAAGATCTATACAAAGAAACCTTTTCAAGTGATGAGTATGTATTTGTTCTTGGTTTCAATCAAGACATTCTTCCAAAGATGGAAAAAGACATTGCTTATATTAATGACGCTATTAAAGATGAAGTTCCACTATATAAAACATCATATTTAAATAAACGTAATAAAGAAGTATTAGTATATCTATTAAGTAATATTAAAAATTTATATTTGTCTTACAAATTATCTTCTCCATTTAGTAGTTTTTATAAATCTAGTTTAATAACTGATTTAAAATTAGAACTTGTAAAACCACAACCTGATAATTATACTTTCTCCAATCTATACAACAAACTACGTCTAGCCGAAAAACTTGATTTATATCATTTATATGGAGAAAAACCAGATGGTTTAACTAAACTTTATACGCATTACAATATTCCCTATAATACTTATTCGAATGCATTTACGTCTCTAAATAATGATACTTATTTAACACATTTACCATATCCTTTAAAACTTTCGTACACTTCTTTAAATTCTTATAATGAGTGTGCCTTTAAATACTATGTAAAATATGTTTTAAAATTAGATAAATATGAAGATAACTTTGCGGCTTTTATTGGCTCTTTATATCATAAAATTCTTCAGTTATACCAAAAAACAAACTTTGACTTTGAAACAGAATACCATAAATATTTAGAAACAAGAGAACTAACATTAAAAGAAAAACTCTTACTTTTACGTATTAAAAAAGATTTACTTCACTTAATTGACACCCTAAAGAAGCAGCAACTACTAACTGGTTATGATGCGGCTTTATATGAGAAGAAAGTTGAAGTTGAACTAGACAAAAAAGTCTCAGTTATCTTTACTGGCACAATCGATAAAATTATGTATTATCAAAAAATAGAAGACACTTACTTTACCTTAATTGATTATAAGACTGGTTTTATCGATACCCATATTGAACCTATGAAATATGGACTTCATATGCAACTACCAGTATATTTATATTTAATTCACTATTCAAAAGTCTTTAGAAATCCAATTTTCACAGGAATTTATTATCAAAATATTATGTTTAATTATCCAACTTGGACAGGCAAAAAAGAACAAGAACAAATCTATAAAGAAAATTTAATGCTTCAAGGATATTCTACTGATGATACGGCTATTCTTGGAAGATTTGACTCAACATTTGAAAAAAGTGAATACATTAAAAGTATGTCTTACACGGAAGAAAAAGGTTTTGGTACCTACGCTAAAACAATTTCTAATGATATGTTATATGACTTAGTTAAATACACTAAAAAACATATTTCTGATACAACTGATGAAATTATTTCCGCAAACTTTGATATAAATCCTAAAGTCTATGCTGGAAAAAATATTGCCTGTGATTTCTGTAATTTTAAAGATTTATGCTTCATGAAAGAAAAAGATCAAAAATACTTAGATAAAGTCGAGGACTTATCATTCTTAGGAGGTGAGGAGTAATGGGATGGACACCAGAACAACAACAAGCAATTGACCAAGAAGGAAAAAATATTATCGTCTCAGCCGGAGCCGGGTCTGGAAAAACAGCAGTTCTAACGGAGCGTGTCCTTCGTAAATTAAAAAGTGGCATCCATATTAATGAACTTCTAGTTTTAACATTCACAAATGCCGCAGCTGCGGAAATGAAAGAGCGTATTCGAAAAGCCATTAATAAAACACCAGGGCTTGAAGAAGAAGCCACTCTAATCGATGGTGCCTATATCACAACATTTGACTCTTTCTCACTTTCTATCGTTAAAAAATATCACACCAAATTAAATGTTACTAGTGCCATTAAAATCACTGATGAAGTAGTAATTGACATTGAAAAAAATCGTATTTTAGATGCGATAATGGATAAAAACTATCTCTCTCCAACTGGAGATTTCACTAAATTAATTCAAAACTTCTGTTTAAAAGACGATAAAGAATTAAAAGACTATATCTTAAATACATATAAAAAAATCGAGTTAAAATATGACAAAGAAAAATATCTAAATAATTATTTCAATGAAGAATTTACTAACGAAAAAATCGATTCCTATATCAAAGAATATGTTTCACTAATAACTTCTTATCGAAAAAATATTTCAGATTTATTAATTGAATTAAATGATTATTTTGATGGAGACTATGTCGCATCTATTGAAGATGCCTTATCTAAATTAATCACCGCAACAACATACGAAGAAATTGCCGCATCTTTAGATTTTAAACTAAAAGCAGTTCCTCGTGGTAGTGATGAACAAGGCAAGAAAGTAAAAGAAACAATTACTGAGTTAATTAAAGAAATCAAGTCACTTGCCATTTATTCATCAACTGAAGAAATGAAAGAAGAAATCCTTTCAACTAAATCAAATGTTAAAGTTATCATTGATATTATTAAAGAATTAGATAAAGAATTAACTATCTACAAACAAGAACATGAACTATATAATTTTACTGATATTGCTCGTCTTGCGATTAAAGTAGTTGATGAATATGAAGATATAAAAGAGGAATTAACTGCTTCATTTAATGAAATCCTAGTTGATGAGTACCAAGATACTTCAGACACTCAAGAAAAGTTTATTTCCCTTATCTCCCACAACAATGTCTATATGGTAGGGGATATTAAACAATCAATTTATCGATTTAGAAATGCTAATCCCTATATTTTCAAAAATAAATATGATACCTATCGTGATACTGATGCCGGTATCAAAATTGATTTAGTAAAAAATTTCCGTTCTCGAAAAGAAGTTCTTGATAATATCAATTTACTTTTCGATCTATTTATGGACGATGAAATAGGGGGAGCCGACTACAAAGCATCTCACAGAATGGTCTTTGGAAACACCTCTTATCTAGAACAAGGCTACACTGACCAAAACTACAATTTAGATGTTTTAACGTATAAAGAAGTCCCAAAACCATTTACTAAGGATGAACAAGAAGCCTTTATTATCGGTCAAGATATCATTGATAAAATAACTAATAAATTCCAAGTTTTCGATAAAGACACCGGAGTTTTAAGAGATATTGAATATAAAGACTTTGTCATTCTTTTAGATAAAAGTAAAAACTTCGATTTATACAAAAAGATCTTTGAATATCTTCATATCCCACTAACAATCCTAAAAGACGAAGCCCTTCGTAAAGACCAAGACATTTTAGTTATAAAAAATCTCTTAAATCTTCTAATCTGTATCAAAGAAAAACGCTACAATGAAGAATTTAAATATAGTTTTACTTCTATTTCTCGTAGTTATTTATTTAAAATCACTGATGAAGAGTTATATGACATTCACGTTAATAATAAATATTTTGACACCAACCTATATAAGAAATGTTTAGAAGTTCTAGAAGAAATAGATATTATGTCTCCGGCCAGTTTCTTAAACTATGTCCTTGAAAGCTTTAACTATGAAGAAAAGCTTTTAACGATTGGTAATGTCAAATCATTTAGAGTACGAACTGAGTACTTCTATAACTTAATTAAGAATTTCGAAGAAAATGGCAATACTATTTATGACTTTGCCAACTACTTAGATGAAATATTTGATGGTGATTATGATTTAAAATTCTCAATTAATACCGCTTCATCAAATAGTTGTAAAGTTATGACTATTCATAAATCTAAAGGTCTTGAATTCCCAATCTGTTACTTTGCTGGTTTTTCTGGTAAGTTCAACACTATGGAATTAAAAGAAAAGATCATCTATGACAACAAATACGGTTTAGTAGTTCAAAAAGTTGATGAATATTATAAAGATACAATCTTAAAAACACTTCTAAAAAATGCTACTAAGAAAGAAGAAATATCTGAAAAAATTAGACTTTTATATGTTGCAGTTACCCGTGCTAAAGAGAAGATGATTATTGTTATGCCTGAACTTGAAGAAACAAACGAAACTTTAGAACTTGTCCCAGTCTATGAAAGAAATAAATATAATAGTTTCCTTTCAATTGTAAAAAGTATTTATTCTGTTCTTTTACCATTCGAAATAAAAAAAGAAGTGCCAGTAACTCGTGCTTATCAAATATCAGAAGGAACTCAATCAGAAGAAGAATTAAAAGAAAATAGTGATTTTCTAACAGTAACAGAAAACATCTACGAAGAAGTTTTATTAGAAGAAACACATTACTCAAAAGATTCTCTTCATATGATTACAAAAGAAGAACAAGAAACAATGAACTTCGGAACCAAGGTTCATGAGACTTTAGAACAAATGGATTTTAAAAATCCAGAAAAATATCTTTCTCATCTAGATAAAAATATTCAAGATAAAATCAGAATTTTCCTAGAAAGTCCTTTAATTAAAGAAAATATTACTTCTAAAATGTATAAAGAGTATGAATTCACATATCTCGAAAATTCAACTTATTCTCATGGAATTATTGACCTTTTAATCGAAAGAGAAGATAAAATGATTATAATTGATTACAAACTAAAAAATATTTCAGATGAGTCCTATAATAAACAATTAAATGGATATCGTAAAGTTATCAAAGAAAAGACTAAAAAAGAAGTAGACTGTTACTTATATTCAATTATTAATAGTGAATTTAAAGAGGTAGAAGAATGTTAAAAATATGTTTTGTCTGTCTTGGAAACATCTGTCGCTCTCCAATGGCTGAATTTATAATGAAAAAGAAATTAAATGATTTAAATCTTTCTGCTTCTTTTCAAATAACTTCTCGTGCTACTTCTTATGAAGAGTCCGGTAATGATATCTATCCTCCGGCTAAACGAAAATTATCAGAAGAACATATTCCTTATACAAATCATTTGGCCACTAGATTAGAAAAAACAGACTACGATACTTATGATTATTTTATCTGTATGGAAGAATCTAATATTAAAAACGCTTTACGTATTTTTGACTCTGATCCAGACAATAAAATATTTAGACTACTAGATATAACTTCAACACCTAAAGATATTGCTGATCCTTGGTACACCGGTAATTTTAATGAAACTTATTATGACCTAGATATAGGCCTTGATGAACTAATAAACTTTCTAATTAAGAGATAATGCCAGTCTTATTTCTTTTTCTTTGTCTTGATTAGTTTGCCAAAATGTGATATAATACAGTGCACATATGGAAAAGGGGAGTTGAATATGGAAAACTATAAAGCAAATCCATCTCGTTATGCAACAGGAGCCGAATTAAAAGCCGCTATTTCTTGTAATTCCAAAACATTTCGTTTAATGTCTAGTAAGGTTGAAGAATTAAAACGAGTAACAGCCGCCGCTAAGGCCAAGGCTAAAAGTAAAAGTGATTTTACAGCAACAATAGAATTTACTGAACCACCAAGAACTGTAACTGTTGAAATCAATAAAGAGTTTGAAGAAGAAGTAGACTATTATTTTTCAGAACTAAATCAATTAACATTAGAAGAATTAGAATCCGATATCGAGGATGTTTTACCAGCCAGAAGTCATAATGAATATGAAAGAATATTAAGAAGACTTCAAGCCGAATTACTAAGAAATATTAATGAAGTAAGAGAATTTATTAATGCAGAAGACTTATCTATATCAGATCGTGCTGAATTAGAAACAGATATTGCATTAGATCAGAAAAAGATCCTCGCAATTCACGCTGTTCTTCACAAAACTCAAGATGTTTTAACAGCAACCGAACCTGTTAATAATGACTTAATACTTGTCCCAACTTCTGGTGGAAACATCAGAATTCTTGATGAAATTGAACATATTGACTTATCTTATTACCACAAGTTTGAAGGCTTAATTTCCTCTATTAAAAATGGAACATTTAAAGGTGTTAAGAAATTACACGGTGAATTAGCCGGTTTAACAGAAGTAAAAGATCGTCCAAGTGGTGCCCGTGTAACCTTCATGCGTTTAGATAAAAACACTTATGCAATTATCAGTGCTTTCATTAAAAGAAGTGACAACAGTGCTGGGTATCAAAAAATGGTTGCGAATAGTTATCAGTCCTATCGTGAGATCGAACCTGTCTTAAAAGCCAACTTATCTAATCCAGAATTTATTAAGTTAAATCAAGATTATGAACAAGAACTATTTAGAAAATTAAATCCTACATCCGACAGTAAAAAAGCCCCTGTCTATGAATTAGGAGGTGCTAAATAATGTTAGACTTATTAAAACAAATTCATGATGCACAGTCAGAACTTGATACATCATTATCTCTTCAAGATGAAAAAGTTGTCTTTTATAAAGAATTCTTCGATAAGTATAACTGTAATAGCGCAACAGAATTACTAAAAGTAGACACTTGTGATTTAGTAATTGCAGCCTTAGCCGCTCATGATGATTCACTTTCAATAACAGAATTAAAAGACAGTATTTATCCAAATAGAAGTTTAATAGAATCACTTGATCATGAAAGTCTTGAGGAAATAGTAAATATTATTAGTAATCTTGAAAATCTTGGAATCTTAGAAGTAGTTATTGATCACCTAGAAAATGGAACTTATCAAGCAACTCGCCTAAGAGAACGTTATAAACCAGAATATTCATTTGCTAAAGCAACCGCTGAAGTTGCCCAAGAAAAAGAAACTACTCCACAAGCATTTGCTAAATTTTTAAAATTACTATATTCCGATACCACAGTCGCAACACAAATAGAAGACGAAGAACTAGAAAATGCCTACTATTTACTTCCATACGTATTAGAATATAAAATAGTTTTAGATGAATTCCGTAGAGAAAGAGAAATATATGATGGACTTTTTGCCTTTATTGAAGATATCAGTGGTTCAAAAATTAAATCTCGTAAAAAAGGAAGACTAATAGCCACCCTAGACTCTGGTTCTGGATACAATGCTCCAGCCATTTTAAAAGTTATCTCTTCAATAAGAAGATATTCAGTTCAAAAAGCCTCTGAAGAAGCAGCCAAAATCAAAAAGGAAACAAAAGAAAGAAAAAGTTATGAAGATTTAGCCGATACACTATATAAAGCCTTATCTGATAAAAATGTTGAAGCAAAAGTTCCAGAGAAAGTAGTATCTAAAGTACCAAATGCTAATATTCGTACCGCTGCACTACGCTTAATTTATAATCACAATATGCCTCTTTATGAACAAAAAGAGCAAGAATATGTCAGATTAGCAGCCAATGACACTTCTCACTATCAAGTTCTATTAGCCAAATATGGTATTAGCCCAGATAGTTATGAAGTTGGTACTGTTATGAATTCGCCTTTAGCCGATGTTGAAATAATGCTTCAAACTCTAATCAAATTAAATTTTGATAATCCTAGAATGCTTTTAGGCATAATTCAAACAAGTAATTTAGAAACAATTACTAATTACGCAACTTTAGTTGAAAAGGGTATTATCACAAATGCCTTATTACAAGATAATCCCACTGTTTTAAATCCTTCGTCTAAAGATTATGAAAATATGATGCGTAACCTTGCCTTAGTTCAAGAAAAGAAAATTAATCCGTATTATTTCACAGCCACCGAAGAAATACTTTTAACAAAGCATCAAGTCTTTAGTCATAATATTGAAACATTAGAGTCTTATCAATTAACCCAATCAATGAAAACAGGGATGGATTCAACTTTCTTATCAAGTCCAGATTTAACTACCGCAATCGATACCTTACTAGAATTAGGCTATGAACAAAATCTTGAAAAATCAATTGGTCTTTTAAATTATCGTGATCGGTTTAATCGATTACAACTATTAAAAGCCTTAAATATTCCTGTTGAAACAACTGATGAAATGCTTACCGTTTTAACAACAGATAAATTTTTTGTTCCTGATTCTAACATAGATTCTTATTTATATAATGCCGCCAAGTTCTATCTTCCATCCTCTGTAACAGTTACGGATGAACATAAAGTCAAATCAACTGATTTAGCCAAATTAGAAGACTTTGACGCTTCGAAAAGAACCTATGAAATTGCCGGAGTACCAATCTCAAAAAATAAAGTTATGAGAAACTTATCGAGATTATCTCCAACAGGTAAAACCAAAGACAGGCTAATTTATAGTATCCTTAGTGGTTCTACCTTAACTGACGAAGAAACAAACAAAATAGTAAGTACTTTGTCAGATACCAAGACTACACCACCTGTAGTATTAAAAAAATAATTTAAAAATAAAAATAGTATCTTAAGAATGGAAAAGAAGTCTGTATCATCACACCGCGGACTTTTTTTCGTTATAAAAGCCCTAAAAACAAGTATAATCAATTGACAAATATGTATCAACATGCTATAATCTAACTGTTTGACGCCTCATGCTCAAACCGCATTGAAGAGGTAAAAACGTGAATAACGTGCCTCAAGAGCGAGTCTTAAGTTAAAAAAGGAGGTATATTTAATGAACGCTGTAGTTAAAGTTGGTGGAAAGCAATACTATGTTACTGAAGGTTCTGAAATTTTCGTTGAAAAATTAGATGCAGTAGCTGGTGATAAAGTTAGCTTCGATCAAGTATTAATGCTTGATAGTAAAGTAGGAAGTCCTTATCTTACTAATGTTACTGTTGAAGGTGAAGTACTTAAAAACGGTAAACAAAAGAAAATTAGAGTTTTCAAATATAAGAGTAAAGATAGATCTAACCGTAAGACTCAAGGACATAGACAACCTTATACAAAAATCAAAATTACTAAAATTAATGGTTAATTATGATTAAAGTAAAAGTAGAAAAAGTTGATTCATTATATAAGAAAATATCAATTAATGGTCATGCAATGTATGATGACTATGGAAAAGATATTGTCTGTAGTGCCGCAAGTAGTATTGCAACAACTACAATTAATGGAATCTTAACTTTAAATGAAGGAAGTCTAAGTTATCAAGTAAAAGAGGGAAGTCTTATCATTGAAAATATTCAAGCCGATGATACGACTCAAAAATTACTTGAAAATATGGTTAGTCTTTTGAAAGAGTTGGAGAAACAATATCCAACTAATATTGAAGTAAAGTAAGGAGGAGAATTATGAAACATTTATTATTAGATATCCAATTATTTGCTCACCATAAAGGGCAAGGATCAACATCTAATGGTCGTGATTCTGCAGGACGTAGACTTGGAGCTAAAGCAGCTGATGGAGAATTTATAACAGCTGGTTCTATTATATATCGTCAACGTGGAACAAAAGTTTTCCCAGGAACTAACGTTCGTCGTGGAAACGATGATACTCTATATTCTACAGTTGATGGAATCGTTAAGTTTGAACACTTAGGAAGAACTAAGAAACAGGCTTCAGTATATCCAACAGAAGAATAATAGAAGTAGAAGAGCCATTACGGCTCTTTTTTTAACCGATAGTATAAGTGACTATCTAGACAAAGAATTATATTTTTGCTATACTAAAATCACTTTGAAAGGGGATGAAATAATGTTCGTAGATGAGGTTGAAATTAAAGTTGAAGCCGGAGATGGTGGAGACGGTTGTACTGCCTTTCGCCGTGAAAAATATATTGAAATGGGAGGACCATACGGCGGAAATGGTGGTCATGGAGCCGACATTATTTTTAAAGTAGATGAAGGACTACATACATTATTAGATTTACGTTATCAAAAAACAATTAAAGCACCAAAAGGTGAAAACGGTCGTGGAAAAAATCAACACGGAAAAGGTGCGGAGGATTTAGTTGTTAAAGTTCCTCAAGGAACAGTAGTAACTGATTTAGACACAGGTTTAATTATCGCTGATTTATCAAAAAAAAATCAACAAGAAGTAATCGCCAAAGGTGGTAGAGGTGGTAGAGGAAATACTGCCTTCAAGACACAAACAAATACTGCTCCAGACTACTCTGAAAAAGGAGAAGAAGGAGAAAAGAAAACATTAAAAGTCGAAGTTAAAATGCTTGCTGATGTTGGTCTTGTAGGACTACCAAGTGTTGGAAAGTCAACAATTATTTCTATGATTTCTCGTTCTAAACCAAAAATTGCTGCCTATCACTTCACAACTTTATCTCCAAATTTAGGAGTAGTT
>CAYXZZ010000045.1:0-11494 GCA_964470055.1 uncultured Mycoplasma sp. | reverse complement strand
GTATTGCATTTTTTATTATTTATAAGGAAACGCACTTTCCTAATACATAAAAAAGCCTATCGATAAAATCGATAGACTACATACTTATATTATTTCAATATCATCATCTGAATCACTATCATTTTCTAAATCATCTAATACTTCTTCATCAGCAACAGAAGTTTTATCACTAGAATTAGCATGTTCCTTAACATCTAAAATAATGGGCTCCATTGGAATAACTTCTAACTCTTCATGCTTTTCTTCTGTCCTAACTTCTAGTGGTCTGTCATCAATAACAGGACCTACTCTAAAATCATCAGATTTAACCATTGCAGGTTCTTTTTCTGTTGCTTCAACAATCGTTGAAATTTCAGCATTATTAATTTCATTAGAAAATTCCGTCATAGAAACAATATCTTCATCAGTAATTTTTTTTCTTGTTCGTTTATTAAAGATTGTAATAATCAAATAAATTAATATTAAAATTAATGGAACTAACAATAAAATAAAACCTAAAGTGCTCTGTAAAAAACTTAATACTTTTCCAACTCCAACATAACTTTTAACAACCTCACCTACCACTAGTTCATCATTAGTAAGTTCATCACCATTTTCAAGAAAAACTATTGCTTTATTATTAATTTTATTTATAGATACAACAGTAGAATAAGAAATAACAACTTCATTAGTAGACGATGTCATCTCATAAACAAATATTTCATCAGAACCATCAAATTCAACAAGATCTTTGTTTTTAATTATAACCAAATCGCCAACTTTATATTTCTTAGATGTATTACTTTCATTAATTACAACTAATGTCTTATCTCCAAACTCAGTAAAACCATATTCATTCTTATTAATTGTTAAAATACTAACACCAACTAATAACAACACACACACTAAAAAGACAAAACTTAAAATAACATTTACAAATACACGTAACCCTTTTTTCATTCTTTATCATCCTTTACTTCTAGAAAACAAACTTCTTATTCTAAATGAATTATATCACAGCCTTTTCAAAAAAGTAAATCCAATAATCTAAATACGAAAATTAAAATATAAAATTGTATTTTAAAATATGAAGTGCACAATTAATGTGCAATAAGTTTTTAAAACAAGGTCAATCATATTTTGGCAAAGATGAAAAAATATATGTTTATGAATGTAAAAAATGTAATAAACTGGACCCTGTCCCTAGTTTCATCATTGATGAATACATGGGATTTCTAAAATTTATTAAAAAGAAAGACACTCCTAAAATGGAATATCCCTACTGTAATGGCACTATGATATTTTAAATAGATAACTCTTAGTTCTTTTTGTTATGACATAATTATTAAAACTATGTCTTTTTTAGTTTCTTTTAAAAAACGCACTTTCCTTATATATAACAAATCAATCACTTGATTATTTTTAATTTTTCAACGATTTTATCACTATTAGCAAATAAAATTATTAATCGGATATGCCTAAAACGATTTCATACACTCCCTATTTTAAAACAAAGAGCAGTGAATAGAGAAAAAATTTATTTTTCACAACTATCCTTCTATTTATCACAATTTTTATATTACCATTTAAATAATAACATGAAGTACACTTACGCGTGATAGTATGTACCCAAATTTTAAAATACCTCTAATCAAAATTAGGCATATCCTTTTTATGAAGTTACCTTCACTAACTTAGTACTAGCATAAATTTATATTAATTTCAACACTTGTTTTTATAAATAAACTTCCTAAAAGCCATATCTCAAAATCTCAAATTTTGCATCTACCAATATTCCATTCTGATTAGCCTCATACTCACTAGGATAAAGTAAATCAAATAAAAAACTTTTTCCTATTCCAATGGCTCCTCCTCTATCTAACACAATGACATTCATTGCATCATTTATTCTAACGATAGTCCCAAATGGATATTTTCTATCTCCCGCAACAATTCGAATTCTTCCGTATTCATAATCATCATAGTAAATAGTTCCATCTCCAACATAAATACTATTGTAAGCCAAATATCCAGTGCATCCCACACAATCAGGACCATATCCACTCATTCGACCAACCAATACTTCATTTTGACTAACTCCAGTTTGAATAGTAGGCTTTTCCTCTACTACTTCCTCAACTTCCATTTCTTCTTTTTCTTCATCAATATTTTCCTCGACGATAATTTTACTATCAACAAAAGTAATAACCCTATCCTTATCAATAGTCTCCTTATGCATCAATTCAAAAATATTCATACATATAATACCAATCGCCACCAAAGTAGCGAGGACACCACAAATTTTATTTTTCATTAAAAAAACTCCTTGCAAATATTAATCTATCAAATTTACAAAGAGTTTTGCAACTAATTATCTAAATTTACAGTTATTACCATTCTAATCTTTTACTCTTTCACAAGTATATCCAGCAGCAGTCATATTCTTCTCAATATCATCGATACTTTCGCCATTTTCATAATCAGGATATGCTCCACCAGCCTCTACATAAGCAGTCATTGCCTTATCAACGACAATACTAGAATAATTAAACGTTTGTTTTCTAGTTAAAATACCACTTAGTAACTGACATGAAACAGTTATACCCTCCAACTCTTCAGCATACGTTGCTAACTCATCACATTCAGCCTTCAAAGTATCAAGTGTTTCCTCATCTAAGCTTATATCTCCTCTAGTCTCAGTTACATAAATAAGTCTAGTTAAACTACTATTCGCAAATGAAAAATCCAAAGTCTGAGAATAATCTAGTTCAGTAGTACTACTTTCCAAAGTACAATTCAATGTTCCCGTTGTTATCTTCTCTTCGACTGGCTGGCTTCTTAAATACTTTTGTGTTTCTATATAACTAGAAATATCAGGCAAAAATATAATCATTACAAACAAACCACCAAACAATACAATTAAGAAAAATGTACGTAACTTACTACCCTTAGGATCAGGTGCCGATTCATTCTGTTGACTACCAGTTCCATTATTTTCTAAAACCTCTGTTTGTACCTCTTTCTTCTCTTCAGTTGGTATTGCTTTACCATCACTACCCATAATTGCATGTAATTTAGGTTTATCATTAATTAACTGAACCCTATCTTGTTGTGGTGCAACAGGCCCTTTCTTTTCTACTGGTACCGTTGGTGTTGTCATTGGTTGCATAACTGGTGTAGAAGTCGTTATAACCGGCGTTACCGTAGTCGTAGGAGCAACCGTTGTTACAGTAGTCATAACAGTTGGTGTAACAGTCGCCTGCTGTGAAACATTTCCTCCAGTTGGAACATTATTAGCAACATTACTAGGCGTTACTGTTGTCCCTCCAACAACTCCCTCATTTTCATTAGGTTTGCTATCCATACTAACCAACTCCTATTCTAAAATACATTATACCACAACTACTTATCTCAAACTAGTTATTTTCTCTTGAAAATTATCACTTTTTATAATATAACTTCCTGCAGTTACCATATCCGCACCAAAACACTTAGAAACTGTTTTGTCATTGATCCCTCCATCAACATTAATAATTGCTGGAATATTATAAGAATCAAGTAACTCTCTAACCTCTTTTATTCTTTCTTCACTAGTCTCAATAAATTCTTGTCCCCCCGCACCCGGTTCAACACTCATCACTAAAACCATATCAATATAAGGCAAATATGGAATAAGTTCCACTACCTTCGTATTAGGTTTAATTGAAAGACCTGTCTTAATAGAATAACTCTTAATCATTTCTAAACATTCCATTATATCTTCATCTAACTCAACATGAATAGTAATATACTCTGTATTAAGTTCAGCATATAAAGGAATGTACTTCTTAGGATTCTCAACCATCAAATGCACATCTAATCGCTTTGACGTATACTTATAAATATTCTTCATCTCACTAAATGGCATTGTTTTATTAGAAACAAACTTTCCATCCATTATATCAACATGAATATAATCAACATCAGTATCATTTAACTTCGAAATATCAACTGCCGGATTCTTACTACTTAAAAATGATGCGCTTACTTTCATCTTATACCTCCCCAATAAAACTTAAATAATTCTCATACCTACTTTTCATTATCTTATTTTCTACTTTTGCTCTTTTAACCGAGCATTCTTCTTCTCTCGTGTGATTGCAATCTTTAAAAGGACAAGGAAAATCTCTAAACTCTCTAAAAGCATCCCTAATTTTATCCTTTGAAACACCCTTAAAATCTAACGCTGAAAATCCTGGAGTATCCATTACCTTTCCACCAAATAGTTCAAACAATTCAACCACTCTAGTTGTATGTCTTCCTCTACCCAACGCTAAAGATACTTCTCCCGTTTCTAAATCCCATTCTGGATTCAACTTATTAAGTAACGTACTTTTTCCTGCTCCAGTTTGACCTGTAAAAACACTTGTTTTATTCTGTAACAAATCTTCTATAACATCTAACTCTTGATTAGAAACAATCTTATAACCAATACTTCTATAATACTCAAGTATTTCATAAATTTTTTTCTTCTCATTCTCATCAGTTATATCTTCTTTTGTAATACAAATAATTGGCTCTACTTTATTAATTTCCATCAACACAATAAGTTTATCTAATAAATTTAATGAAAAATCAGGATGAACCAAACTTGTAATTAAAAATGCTTGATCTACATTACTCACCTTTGGTCTTTGAAACTCATTCTTACGTGGCAATACTTTTTCAATTAACTTTTTATCTTTATTGAAAAGAACATAGTCCCCCACTAATGGAGTAATATGTTCTTTTCTAAATATACCACGACATTTACAAGGATAAGTTTCTCCCTCACAAGCAACAATATGTAAATCACTAATTATTTTTATTATTTGTCCTTGCATATATCCCCCTAAACTACTCTGTCTTCTCCTCCGTAGTTTCTTTATCTGTAGTACCAGTATCCTCTTCTGTATCAGTACTTGGACTCTTTTCTGTCGGTTTAACAGCCACATCTACTGTTAATGTTGTTCCTCTAGCAATCGGACTTCCAGCCGCCCTAGATTGACTAATTATTTTACCTTCCGCATACTTATCTGTTTCAACTTCATTTACCTTAATAATAATTCCATATTTCTTACAGAAATTTTCTGCATCAGTTAAACTCCAACCTTCAGCATTCATATCAGGAAATTCATCAGTTATATCCGGAATATAAAGAGTCAACTTATCTCCCTTTTTAACCTCTGAACCAGCAGCCAAAGATTGACCAATAATTTCTTGTTCATCATAATCTTTAGTATTATCAGTTGGTTCTTTCTTTTCAACTTCTACTTCTAAACCATACTTAGTTTCAAGTAATGTCTCGACTGCAATATAGTTTTGTCCAGTATAATCTTCAAGTTCAAAAGTATCTTCACCAATTGATTTATAAATAGTAACCTTAGTACCAACTTTAACACTTCTTCCCTTTTCAGGATCAGTTTTAACTACTAAGTTTTTATCTACCTCATCAGATGCAATCAATTCTATTGTTGTATTAACTTCAAGTTCTAACGCTTGTAGTTTCTTTTCACAAGCACTAACTTTCAATCCTTTACAATTTGGTATTGTCACAGCCTCACTCTTAGGATCAAGTGATGGCATTATAAATACTACAAATATACCTATACCTAATAAAAGAACTAAAACAACCGCCAAAACTATAATTACAACTTTATTCTTTTTATCGTCTGCATCTTCAATTTTAGTCGCAATCTGTACATCCTCTTCTTCAACCGTTTCCATTTCTGGTTCTTTCGAAGAAGTTTCTACTTTTTTCTTCTTAGGTGTTTCCTCATGTTCTGGATATTTATACTTAATAGGTTCTTCATTAATTCTATTCTCATCAAGAGACGTTAATAAATCTTCATGCATACTTCTAGCATCTTCATATCTATTCTTAGGATTTTTAGCCGTTGCTCTTAAAATAATATTTTCAATACTCTGTGGTATTGCTGGATTTTCATCTCTTAAACTTGGAAGTGGATCTCTCATATGTTTAAGTGCTATCTCAACCGCATTATCTCCTCTAAAAGGTAAACTACCACTTAATAATTCATAGAAAATAATTCCCATTGAATAAATATCACTCTTAATCGTTGACCCTTTACCACTAGCCTGCTCAGGTGGCAAATAATGCACACTTCCCATAACGGAATTAGTTTGGGTAAGTTGTGTTGAATTAAGTGCCATCGCAATACCAAAGTCAGTAATCTTAATTTGACCATCATCTTTAATCATAATATTTTGTGGTTTTAAATCACGATGTACTATATAAGAATCATGGGCATGACTCATTCCATCAGTAAGTTGTAACATAATATCAATAGCCTCTGATAATGTCAAATTACCACGTTTCTTAAGTAATTGTTTCAATGTTTTACCATCAACATATTCCATAACGATATAGTAAAGACCATCATCTTCTCCTACATCATACATTTCAACTATATTAGGATGTGCTAAAGATGATGCAGACAATGCCTCACGTTGAAAACGTCTTACAAATTTTTCATCACCAGACAAATCTCCTCTTAATATCTTTATGGCAACATTTCTATCTAGAATAGTATCATATCCTAAATAAACATTAGCCATACCACCTTCACCAATAGATCTAATTATTTCATAACGATCATTAATTTTTTGCCCCTTTGTTATCACTTATCGTCACCTTCTTCTTCACGAACTAAGTAAGCAACCGAAATATTATCTGTTCCACCCCTGTTGTTAGCCTTCTTAATCAATTTAATAACTTTATCCTCAATTTCTCCTTCTCCAAGAAGTACTTTCTCTATTTGCTCTTTTTCTAACATATTTGTAAGTCCATCACTTGAAAGTAAAATTTCTGATATATCCATATCACAATCAAATATATCAACATCAACATCTGTCGCTGCTCCAAGTGCTTTCATCAATACATTTTTCTTTGGATGATTACTTGCTTCTTCTTTTGTAAGTTCTCCAGCACTAACAAGTAAATTTACTAAAGTATGATCATATGTTACTTTATGAAGCTTTTGATCCTTTACTACAAATCCACTAGAGTCCCCAACATTTCCAAACAACAAATACTCTTTAGTAAGTATAGCCATAACTAAAGTTGTCCCCATCCCTTTACTCTCTGGATGAGTTTTTTCATGCTGAAAAATCAAAGTATTAATTTCATCAACTGCATCTCTAATCCAGTTAACCGCATCAACTTTACTCATATTCATAAATGTATCTTTAAAATGTTTACCTAAATAACCAATCGCAATTGAACTAGCAACTTCCCCAGCAGAATGACCTCCCATTCCATCAGCAATTGCCATCAAATAGTTTCCTTCATTATTTTTTACGATGATTACGCTATCTTCATTATGATCACGGACCTTTCCCGCATCAGTCAAATAAAATGATCTCATAGCTCCTCCTTCTTACTTCTAAGTTGTCCACAAGCAGCACTAATTTTACTACCAAACTCCTTACGTATCGTTACATTTACTTTATTCTTTTTAAGTATATCATAAAACTTCATTATTTGAATAGTACTACTTCTTTTAAAATCTATATTGTTTGTCTCATTATAAGGAATTAAGTTTATATAACAATTTAGTCCTTTAACTAACTTCGCAAGTTCTAATGCACATTCCTCAGTATCATTAATACCACTTAATAAAATATATTCAAAAGTTAATCTACGATTAGTTTTATCTAAATAATTATTCAAACTAGGAATTAGTACTTCCAACGGATACGCTTTATTAATAGGCATAATTTTATCTCTTAATTCATTATTTGGAGCATGTAAACTAATTGCTAAATTAAACTGTAATTCAAGTTCACTAAACTCTTTTATCTTTGGAACAATTCCACATGTTGAAACTGTAATATGACGAGCGCCAATTGCTAGTCCTTTAGGATGATTAATAATTTTTAAAAACTTAACTAAGTTATCATAGTTATCAAAAGGTTCTCCAATTCCCATCACCACAACATGACTAATCCGTTCTCCTAGTAATTTTTCAATCATAAGGATTTGCAAAACCATTTCATAAGTCTCAAGATTACGTACTTTTTTTCTTCTTCCAGACTCACAGAATTTACACCCCATATTGCAACCAACTTGACTAGAAACACAAATACTATTTCCATAATCATGCCTCATAAGTACTGCTTCAATATGTTCTCCATCAAAAAGTTCAAATAAATATTTACATACATCAACATCTTCTTGTACATCGACAATCTTTAATCTTTCAATAGAATATTCCTGACTAATCTTTTCAACTAACTCTTTCTTTATATCCGTAATTTCATTATAATTTTCCACTCTTTTTTCATATAACCATGAAAATAACTGTTTCGCATGGAACGCCTTAGATCCTAAAGATAAAAAATATTCTTCCATCTCTTCAATTGTTAATCCATAAATATTCATTTTACCACTCCAATATATTCAACTATTATTATACTTTTATTTGAAAGAAAAATAAAGAAAATCTGTCAATTACAAAAGAAAAATATTATCAAAAATTCCATTATTAAAATTCTTAATATTTTAAATTTTCCCCTCAACTTTATTATATCAAGACCCACAAAAAAAGGAAAAAGGTAAAGAAAAACAGACCAATCTCAAAAAAATCAATCTGTTTTACATAGATTTAACACTTTTTACACTAATGGACTAGTAATTTCTTCAATTTCTCCAAACATTTCATATTTTAAAGTTATTGTCATATTACTTGTACAACTTCCTTTAGCCTTACAATAACTATCAAGAATAAACTTTACTTCTGTTACATAGTTATCTTCATCTACCCCAAGAATAATCTCATTAGGAACCTCTTCAATATCTAAATCGGCATTATAAAATAACTTATTAATAGATGCTGAACTAATACTAAATGTATAAACATCATTTCCACTTTCATATTCTGTCTTTGAAACATAACTAGCTGTTTCAATCAAATCACTAATATTTTCAACATCAAAAAACGGATATTCTGCATAAGGATCAGTAGTTTTTACCCAAACACCATTCAAATTAATAAAATAATTATCATTTTCTTTATAATATTCATTAAGTGCTGTACAAGTTGCTCTTTCTCTACTTCCATCACTAATACCTGTCATTGTTGACACTCCACTATCAACCGTAAGCGTATAAATAAACTTATAATTTCCACTACTAATACCGGCTAAACTAAACTGTAAAGGACTCCCTGTCTCATATTTCTTATTATTAGAAGTACCATTACTAACTCCACCACTTCTAGCCAAAATCGCAAGCGCAAAAAAGAAAATTAGATATGCTCCAAAAAATAAAATTGCTTTCCCTCTCGGAGTACTAGTAAGTTCTTTAAAACTAAATTCTTCATTCTTCTTTTTCTTATTACTCATTACTCAAATACCTTTCCAAGCAAACTATTTTTATCTACTCCATTCAAATAACTACCAGCATCCATTCTTTTCTTTCCAAATGGCTTAATATCAGTCAAAATAACTTCTCCATCACTACAACAAACACCAATACCATTCTTATAGATATTCGTAATTTCGCCACATTTTCCTTTGATTTTTTCCTCTCCAACAACACAAGCATATACTTTCATTTCATTTCCTTCTAAACTTGCATTAGCCCCAGGAACAGGACAAAGACCTCTAATTAAATTAAAAACGTCTCTTCTAGTTTTATTAAAATCAATATGTTCTTCTTCTCTTTTTATATTAAAACCAAAAGTTACTTCCTCTTCATTTTGTTTAGTACGCAAATTAGTACCCTCAATTATACTAGGTAAAGTATCCAACAACAACTCTCTCCCAATAAGACTCATTCTCTCATATAAACTTTCCAAATTATCAGTATCAGTTATTTCTGTTTCTCTTTGACTAATAATATCACCACTATCCATCTTAACATCCATATACATAATAGTAATACCTGTCTTTTTATCTCCATTAATTATTGCCCAATGAATTGGAGCCCCTCCTCTTAATTTAGGAAGTAAAGACCCATGAACATTAATACAACCAAGTCTTGGATAATCTAAAATTTCTTTGGGTATAATTTGTCCATACGCACATGTCACAATAATATCAGGATTTAATGCTAAAACCTCACTATAATCCTCTCTAATTTTTATTGGCTGTAACACTGGTATATTATGTTTTAAAGCAACTTCCTTAATTGGCGTATTAACTAACTCTTGTTTTCTTCCCACTCTTTTATCAGGCTGTGATACAACTCCAACCACATTGTAATTTTCTATTAAACCCTCAAGTATAGGAACCGCAAAATCAGGTGTTCCCATAAATACAACATTTATCTTTTCCATGCAAATCTCCCCTAACTAAACATTATAATCGTAAAAATAACCCCTAATGTTATCAACATTGTTCCTAAAAGCAACAACATAGATACTTTACCATAAGTATTAGAAAAAGCAAACTCATCATCACTAGTTATAAAAGTCTTCTCCAACTCACTCTTCAATGTTTCCTTTTTCTCTTCTTTAACAAACTTTTTATATCCAAATAAATTAAGTAAAACAATGTCCTCTTTTGCTATATCATCACTTACTACAACATTATTCTTCTGTCCTAGTAATTTACATATACTTTCTGCAAAATCAACATCTTTATTATCATTAATAAATAAATCTATATTAAATATATATTCTCTAAATACCTTTCTTGGTACAAGCATCAAACTAACATTACTATTAGATTTATCAAGTAATTTCCATTCACTCCTAAAAGCATCTAAAAATACATTCTTTTCATATTCATTAAGTCGTAATTTTGTCATTACTTTATATAAATTCTTTAAACAACTCTCATAATCATTTTTAGAATAAGCATCTATTTCTTCCGGATCATCTATAAATTCATTTCTACAAAGTAATTTTGAAAAAAACATTGGTGAATTCACTGAATAATAACATCCCATCAACAAACTATCAGTAAATTCAACCTGCTTTAAAGAAAAATCTTTAGAAAGTATTGACGGATGTTTTCTTTTCATCAAAATCTCCTGTACTTTCTTAAACTTCTCATACAAATTATCATATTGTTCTACTACAAATCCTTTATCATAAATACTACCATAATAATGAGAACTATATCCATGAATATAATATCCATTAACCATATAAACTTCATAAATATATCTTAAGACGTCTTCTTTTGCCTCAGTCTCTTCAACATCTTTAATTCCTAATTTAAAAGCACATATTCTCCCGATAATTCTATTTATTCCATTACTTATATCAGAAAAATTATCAATCTTTCTAATTAATTTATCAATCTGTACAAAAAAATCATCAAAATAATCCATATCATCAATAATTATTTTATACTTAAATAGCGCATCATAAAACAAGAAAAGAATTTGTTCTACTCCAGAATACATCTGATATCCCATCGAATTTGTTATTTTTTTATCATAATATCTCGCACTATTACAAATATCTTCTGCTCAAGCGTCTCGCCGATCATTTTTGTCGACATCTTCAACTTCATGTCCTTATAG
>CAYXZZ010000044.1:0-11658 GCA_964470055.1 uncultured Mycoplasma sp. | reverse complement strand
GAATGCGAAGGAACTCGAAGACTTGGGTGCTTGTACGATTGTTACAGAGGAAGAGTTTGGAAAAGATAGATTAATTATGGAAATAGATAAATTGTTTGATAATAATGAAGCATATGTTAAAATGAGAGAGGCTAGTAAGAAGTTAGGCGTGTCTGATTCGGCAACTAGAATTTATGATGAGATTAGAAAGTTAATCGGGTGAAGTTATGAAAAAGAATGAGTTATTTGAGTTAATAGAAACTGCTAATGTAGGTAAAGTTGAGAAGGATGTTTCTCTTAGTAAATATACTACATATAAAGTTGGTGGTAAGGCTAAAGTAATGGTTTATCCAAAAAATGTAGATAATTTAATTAAATTAATGAAAGTTATTAAAACTCATAAGTTAAAATACAAAGTTTTAGGAAATGGTTCTAATGTTTTATTTAGTGATGATGAGTTTGATGGAGTTATTATTAGACTTAATGAGTTAGATGATGTTGAATTTTTTGGAAGAGGAAAGGTTCGAGTTGGGGCCGGTTATTCGTTGATGAAGTTGTCTTTGATGGCGGCAAGAAGAGGACTTGCAGGATTAGAGTTTGCATCTGGAATTCCTGGGACAGTAGGTGGAGCAGTATTTATGAATGCTGGAGCCTATAAAAGTGATATGGGATATGTTGTTTCAGAGGTGAAAGTTTTAACTCCAGACTTTAGAATTATTACATTAGAAAATAAAGAAATGAATTTTCATTATAGAAGTTCATTTTTGCAAACACATAGAGATTATATTTGTTTAGAAGTTGTATTGAAACTTACTAAAGGTGATAAAGATGCTCTTGATGAGGTTATTAAAGAAAGAAGACAAAGACGTGTTGAATCACAACCTTTAGAATACCCATCGGCAGGTTCAGTATTTAGAAATCCAGAAGGAATGTTTGCGGGTAAACTAATTGAAGACTTAGGACTTAAAGGAAAAACTATAGGTGGAGCGATGGTTAGTGAAAAACATGCTAACTTTATAATTAATTATAAAAAGGCTAAAAGTAGCGATATTAAAAAATTAATTGAATTAGTACATGATAAAGTATTAGAAGAATATGATGTAGATATGAAAATAGAACAAGAATTTGTAAACTGGGAGTAATAAGGGATATGGCAAAAAAAATAGTCAAAAAAAGAAAATTAAAAGTATTTAAATTGTTATTGATACTAATAGTCACTTTTGGACTATTTTTTGGCGTATATCTTTATTTACAACAACCAGTGGTTAATTTAATTGTTAAAGGAACTAGTTATTTGAATGATGATTATATTTTAGAACTTGCTGATTTAAAGAATTATCCTAGTTTTTGGTTATCTAATATGAATAAAAGAGAAAAAATATTAGAAAAATCTGATTATATAGTTGATGCTAATATTAAAAGAAAATTTTATCATAAAGTAGTAATTGAAATAACAGAAAATAAGGCGTTGTTTTCTAAAGCAAGTGATAATAACTTGGTAGTTTTTTCGGATGGAAAAGAAGTAAAGTCAGAGTGGATTTCATTTAGAATACCGAGACTTCTTAATTATGTTCCTGATGATAAGTATAAAGATTTTGTTGAGGGAATGGCGGATATTGATGATAAGATTTTGGCTAAGATATCCGATATTGAGTATGTGCCTAATGACTTAGATAAAGAAAGATTTTTACTTTATATGGATGATGGTAATATGGTTTATCTTACTTTGACTAAATTTAATATGATTAATTATTATAATGATGTATTAGAACAGTTAGAGGACAAAAAAGGGATATTATATTTAGATAATGGAAATCACTTTGAGATAAAAGGATAGATGAAAATAAATTTTTACAAAGAAAAATATTAAATTATTTAGATGTTTATATTTTTCTTTTTGTATTTATGGTTTTATGTAGCGAGGTGAGATGGTGAGTCTATTAACAAAATTGTGGGATAATAAAAGGTTTCTTTTTGTGTTTATGTTTTCGCTATGTGTTTTGATTTTTTTTAGTGGCAATTTAACAACATATGATGAAGTTTGGAATTATAGTTTTAGTTATGCGATTAGTCAGGGACAAGTTCCGTTCCGTGATTTTAATATGATTGTCCCTGGTTTTTATAATTTTGTTATGTCGCTTGGTTTAAGCCTTTTTTCTGATAGTATCTTGGTTTATTTTATCGAACAAGCATTATTAATTACAATTACATTTTATTTTTTGAATAAGATGTATGGGAAGAAAAGTTGGTTATTTTTACTGGCGATGTGTTTACCTTTATTTATTGCTTTTTCCGCAACTTATAATTTCGGAATCTTGGTTTTGGTTGTTATAATTTTGTATTTAGAAAAAAATAAGAAAAGTGATTATTTAATTGGAATATTACTTGGATTATGTATTTTGACAAAACATTCAATTGGTATTTTTATGTTGATTCCTAGTATTGTGATTTATTTTAATGATTTTAAAAAATTACTAAAAAGAGTAGTTGGAGTTGTTATTCCATGGGCTGTTTTTGTTGTTTATTTAGTTGCAACAGGTAGTTTTTTAAGATTTATTGATTTATGTATATTGGGAATGTTTGATTTTGCAGATAAAAACCCATCCATTTTACCAGTTTATTTTATATTATCGATAATTTTGTTAGTGATAAATATTTGGTATGTTGTTAAAAATAAGAAAGATATAGTAGGATATTATGTTCTTTGTTCATTTTCGGTGATGATTCCGATTTTTAGTCATTATCATTTTTATATTTATTTGGCCTTTATGTCATTGTTAGCAATGGAAAAAATTAAATTAGATGAGAATTATATAAGAAATGTGTCACTTTTGTTGATTATGATACTTGTTGTTTGTAATTGGCTATTGCTTGGAAATGATCGAAAATTTATGACTAATAATAATTTTGAGGGCGTTTATATATATAGTTCTTCAATTGATAATTTTAATGCTGCGTTAGAGTTATATAATAAGTATAAGGAGTTAGGTGAGACTAAGTTTTTAGCAAGTACAACTGTTTGGTTAAATATTGCGAATGATGAAAAACTTGATTCTTTTTCAGTGCTTAATAGAGGAAATTATGGATATAATGGGACTGGCAAAATGATTGAATTGGTGAAAAGCACTGGGAAAAGGTATTATATTATTAATTATTTTGAGTATTTAGAATCTAAAAATGATAGTGGGCAGTTCGATACAGAAATATTAGAATTTATTATGAATAATGGTAAACTTATAGAAGAATTTGATAGATACAAAGTTTATTATTATGAGTAGGAGAGGTTGTATGGAGAAATTAAAAAAAGTAAAGTCAAGTAATATTGTGTTTTATGGATTATTATTTTTATTGTTTTTAGTTTGGAATTTAATACTTTCTCCTATTTGTTTGGATGAGATTTGGAATTATGGATTTAGTCATAATATTTCGATAGGGTTAGTTCCGTATAAGGATTTTAATATGATAATTACCCCGTTTTATCCAATGTTTATGAGTTTGTTTTTGTCTGTTTTTGGATCGAGCTTACTAGTAATGCACGTTGTGAATGCCATTATGCTGACTATTTGTAGTTTTTTACTTTGGAAATTAATAGGGGATAAGGCTTGGCTGGTTGTTTTTTTCTTCTTCTTTTTTATGCAAATTGTTTTTCCAGGATATAACATTTTTTTATTTATATTATTTGTGTTATTAATTTATTTGGAGAAAAAACAAGGTAATGATTATTTGATAGGTATTTTTTTGGCATTAGTTTTACTAACTAAGCAGAGCGTTGGAGTGTGTTTTTTATTACCAAGTCTTTATTATTTGAAAGATCTAAAAAAGATATTTAAAAGATTTATTGGTTTTTTAGGACCATGTATTTTATTTATGGTTTATTTGTTAGTTACAAAAAGTTTTGGGCAATTTATTGATTTATGCGTATTAGGTCTATTTGATTTTGCCTCGACTAATGGCAGTATGTTTAATGTTTATTGGATTATTTTTATATTGATGGTTGGAATTACAATATACTTTATTTTTAAAGATAAAAGTAATATTGTGAATTATTATGGTTTGGCATTTTTTAGTGTTATGGTTCCTTTGTTTGATAAATATCATACGATAATTGCTTTTTATGGATTTTTAGTAGTGTTGCTTAGTAATTTAAAATTTAGTTTCAAAAATAAAATTAATTTTCGATTAGTATTAATTTGTTGTCTTATGGGGATGGGAGTAATTGTTTGGAATGGTTTGATAGATGATTTGACTTATCCTAATGATATAAAACATTTTGAATATAGAAGACTCGATAATTATACGATTCTCTTTACGAAAGAGATGAATAATTTTGTAAAGGATAATCAAGATAAGAAAATTGTCTTTTTAAATTCTAATGGATATTATTTTAAATTGGTTAATGATCTGACTATTTCTTATTTGGATTTAATAAATGATGGAAATTGGGGTTATAATGGAAGTAGTAAGTTATATAATGCAATTTTAGAGTTGGATGATGTGATATTTGTAGTTGACGAGGCTGAATTAAATGAAATTTATCAGACTAATAAAGAGATTATTAAGTATGTTATTAGTAAGGGAACAAAGATAGATACTGTTGGATCATATGACGTTTATGTAATTTCTTAGGAGGAATATTGATGAGAAAGTTGTGGGATAAAGGAAAGTATATTTTTATATTTTTATTTAGTTTTTTGGCAATGAGTATTTTTATGACTTATGTTGATGGCGATGTTTTGTGGAACTATGGTTTTAGTTATGCGATTAGTCGAGGAGAGATTCCGTATGTTGATTTTAATATGATTATTCCTCCAATTTATCCGTTGTTGATGTCACTGGGATTGATTATTAATAATAATATTTTAGTATTTTATATTGAAAATAGTTTTTTGATTACGATTATGTTTTATTTTTTATTTAAAATGTATAAAGAAAAGGCTTATTTATTTTTATTATTTTTGATATTTCCAATTCCGGCAGTGGTTTATCCAACTTATAATTTATTTTTAATATTTTTGTTGGTTATGATATTTTATTTGGAAAAAAATAATGGTAATGATTATTTGATTGGTGGATTACTAGGAATTATGGTTTTTACAAAGCAAACAGTTGGTGTATGTGTGGCGCTTGTGGGACTGATTTATTATTTTAGAAAAGATCTAAAGAAGTTTTGGAAGAGACTAGGTGGTTTTTTAATACCGTGTTTTTTGTTTCTTGGCTATTTTTTATTAATGGGTAATTTATATGAGTTTTTCAATCATTGCCTATTTGGTTTATTTGAATTTACGGAGACTAATGCCGAGGTTGGTAGTATATTTTTTGTTATTGGGATAGTGTTTTTGGGGCTTGTTGGATATTTTCTATATAAGGATAAGAAAGATATACTTAATTGGTATGTTTTAGCATTTTTTAGTATTGTGATACCTTTATTTGATATTAATCATTTAGCGTATTTTTGGTTTGGTTTGTTACTGATTATTTTGAATAGAGATTTTAAATTTGATAAGAGGATTATTAAATACTATTTAGTTTTTTGTTGTTTTTATATGGGAATGTTTTTCTATGTGACGATGTTTAATGGTTTTAATTATCCTAATAAATATAATAATTTTAATTATCGGGTTTTATATAACTCTAATGGGGAAAATGAAATTAGAGATGAGGTAATTTCTTTTATTAAGGAAAATAATCATGAAGAGATTGTGATGTTTGCGTCGGATGCTTATTTTTATAAGATTACTTGTGATATGGAGATTGATCATTTTGACTTATTAAATAGTGGTAATCATGGATATAATGGTAAGAAAAAATTACTTAGGATGATTGATGATTTAGCAAGTGGAACTATTATGATTATTGATAGTAGTGGTAATGGTACTAAGAATTCTCCACAATTTATGGAAGATGTTGCGGGGTATGCAGCAAAACAAGGGGAGGAAATAAAAAAGATTGCGGGTTATACGATTTATAAAAAGAAGTAAATATGTTTGCAAAAAAAATTATTTATAGTATAATATTTTCTAGAATAGGAGATGCATTTGATGAGTAATATTTATACTGGTATTGAACTTGGAACTAATAGTATAAAGGTTGTTGTTTGTGAAAAATCAAATGAACAGTATCATGTTTTAGCAGCAGTTAGTAGTGCGTCTTCTGGGATAAAAAACGGGCAAGTTGTAGATATTAAACAGGCAATTAACAGTGTAAGAACGGCATTAAAACAGATTAATGAGATGTTAGGTATTAAAATTACTAAAGTTGTTGCGTGTGTTCCACCAACTGATTGTAAGATGGATATTGTAGTTGGTAGTTGTAATGTTTATGATGAGGATAATATTACAGGTCTTGATGTTTCTAATGTTTTAAGTGATGCTTTAAAGGGACAAAATTTTGAAGAAAATGAACTTATTACTGCAACGCCAATTAGTTTTAAAGTGGATGATGAAGAAAATATTAAAGATCCTAAAGGAATGAAAGGTGAAGTATTAGAAACAAGAGTTGTTGTTAGTACTTTGCCTAAAGAAGGCTTATATAGAATACTTGAGGTATTAAAACTTAGTGGTGTTGAAACTGTTGATGTAGCATTTACTTCAACGGGAGATTATTATGCTATTAAGTCTAGTAGATATGATGAGGTAGTTGGAGCGATTATTAATATTGGTGAGACTTCTACTAATATTTCTGTTTTTAATAAAGGAATTCAGATTAAGCATGCACTTATTCCAGTTGGAAGTGTTAATGTAGATAAGGATATTTCATATGTTTTTAAAATTGATAAAAACGGAGCAAGAAAACTAAAGGAAACTTTTGCGGTTAGTATGAGTAATTATGCTGATACGAACGATATAGTAGAGATTAAAACTTTAGAGGGAGAAAAAAAAGAAATTTCTCAGGTTGGAGTATCAAAAGTTGTTGAAGCAAGGCTTAAGGAAATTTTAAAGTTTGCGAAAAATGAAATAAAAAACTTAACAAATAGAGAAATACGTTATATAATAATTACAGGTGGTTTAAGTGAACTAGCAGGTTTTTCGTATTTAATAGAGGAGGAATTTGGTAGTTTAGCTAAAGTATGTAATATTTCGACTATGGGTATTAGACATAATAAATATAGTAGTACTTTAGGAGTTATTAAATATTTTGATGATAAACTAGCCTTAAGAGGTAAGAGTTATAACATGCTTAACAGTGAAGATATTGAGAGTTTAGTATCGACACAGCAAAGACTAACAAGTAATGATAATATTATAGGTAAAGTGTTTGGACATTTTTTTGATAATTAAGGAGGACGAGGTATGTTAGGCGGATTAGAAATGGATCAGTTAGCAAAAATAAAAGTTATTGGACTAGGTGGAGGTGGAGGAAATGCCGTTAACCGAATGGTAGAATCAGGAGTTAAAGGTGTTGAATTCATCGTTGCTAATACAGATTTACAAGTATTAAATACATCTAAAGCGGATGTTAAAATTCAATTAGGTGCAGATGGATTAGGTGCTGGTGGAAGACCGGAGATTGGTAAAGAAGCAGCAATTGATTCTAAAAAGGAAATTGAGGATGCTCTAGCAGGTGCTGATATGATTTTCATCACTTGTGGTATGGGTGGAGGAACTGGTACAGGTGCTGCGCCAGTAGTTGCAGAGATTGCTCAAGGATTAGGAGCATTGACTGTTGCAATTGTTACAAAACCATTCTCATTTGAGGGTAAAAGAAGAATGGATAATGCCTTAGCAGGTATTGAGGAATTAAAGAAACATGTTGATACATTAATCGTTATTCCAAATGATCGATTAAGAGAAATTATAGATAAGTCTACACCAATGCTTGAAGCGTTCAAAGAAGTTGATAATGTTTTACGTCGTGGTGTTCAGTCAATTTCAGATTTAATTGCTGTTGTTGGACTTGTTAACTTAGACTTTGCGGATGTTAGAGCAGTTATGGAAAAATCCGGTAGAGCACTTATTGGTATTGGTATTGGTATGGGTGAAGATAGAGCCATTGAGGCTGCTAAGCAAGCGGTTTCTTCAGCATTACTTGAAAATTCAATTGAAGGTGCTACTGATGCAATCATCAATATTACAGGTGGAGTTAATTTAACATTGTTTGAAGCAGAGCAAGCAGCAGAAGTAGTTAGAGCGGCTGCTAATACTGATATTAATACAATCTTTGGTTCTGTTATTAATGAGAACTTATCTGATGAAGTTATCGTTACTGTAATTGCAACTGGATTTGATAAGAAAAAGCAACAACAAGCAGTACAAGAACCAGTATTTAGCAATGTTTCACAAACTAGAAGAAGTACACCAGTAAGAGAAGAGGTTTCATATGCTTCAACTCCAGAAGTGCTTGATAGTGATGATGAAAGTGGCGATGGAGATATTTATGATTTACCTCCATTCTTAAGAGATAGAAATTATTAGAAAATATAAAAATGGGATTTCGTTCCTGTTTTTTTCTGAAATTTTTTTCTTGGAATATGATTTTTTCTTTAGGTGATGTATACTTAAGAAAATAGGTGAAATGTGTATGATTTTAATTGCAATTTGTTTATTATCTTTATTGGTGGCATTACCGGGATTGATTAGTAAAGCGGGATATAATTTTTTAAGGGGATTATTCTAGGATATAATGTTTATTTATTTTTTTCGATTATTGAATTCCCACCAATACTTTTAATATTAATGGCTTTAGGTTTGATTTTTTTACCAGAACTGGTATTTGTTATTACATTGCTTTGTATATTATTTCCTTTTATGGTTAATGATGTTTTTGGAAGAAATTTTTTGCGGGGATATTGACGTTATTATTTCCATTTATCATGTATCCTTTTTGGGGATATATAGGTGATGTGTATACGTATGATGCTATTGAGGAAAAACATCGTTTTTTTAAGAAAAATAAAATTTTATGTGTGTTGTTAGTGGTGGTAAGTTTTTTTCTTTATAATAACTTTACTATGTTAGTTGATGAAAATAGGCTGATTGATAAAAGTAGTGTTCATTATGTTAATGAGTTGTATATGTCTGATAGAAGGATATATGAGATTTATTGAAATGAGCAGCAACAAAAGATGTATATGTATATTTTTGAGAATGCAAAGAACTTTAATAGTAGTTTGAATTTTTGTTTAGATGAATTTGGCTGTGATGATTAATGGAGAGTGTGGTAGTTTAGTTAGTGCGGCTCATGAAGCAATATTGGTTGATTATCCAGAAATGATTAATTATGCTGGATATAGTTGGTCTAGTGATGGAGAATTATTTAAACGTAACCTTAAATTTGCAGTTAATAGTAGAATTGTTACGGGAATTGGTGAATTACGGATTAAACGTATAATTAATAAAATAAAAAAATGAAACGGAGAATATGAAGGATTTAGAACAAATTCAGTATATTTATAATTGGATTGGAGAAAATAATTCGTATGATACGATGTTTACGACTTTTGCAAAGAATCAATCTATTTATAATGTATTTATGAATAAAAATGCGGTTTGTGTTGGTTTTGCGAAAAACAGTGCAGTAATATTTCAAAATATTGGTATTGAATCATATACAATAACAGGTTATTCAACGGGAGAATATATGTGGAATATTGTTAAATTGGATGGAAAATACTACTGTTGCGACTAGTATTTCTAAGGATAGTTCGTATTATTATGATGGTTTAAAGCAGGAGTATATGTCGAGTTTTATTACTGACTTTCCTGACTGGTATCCTGATATTGCAACTTCAAATGGTTTATATATTGGAATGATGAATTAATTTTCCATCTTTTTTTGTCAAGTGATTAACTTTTGTATTAATTTTTTGGAAATAGGTGTTATAATTATTGTAGAGTATATTAGAGTAGTGATTTGAGACATAATATGTATGAATAAAGTGGGTGTATTATATGAAAAAGAATAATAGTTCAAAAACAATTAGTGTGCTGGCTATTGTAGTAGCAATTGTTGGTTTAACTATTGGTTTTGCGGTTTATTCTTCAACTATTAAGATTGATAATTTAAATGTTAAACCTAATAAAGATACTTTTGTGGTAAAGTTTTCTTCTAGTGAAAAAGAAGTTGATGAGAATAAGCCTATTAAGGGTGTTTCGTCTAACGGTGCATGGGCAGATGAGGCAAGAATTGTTTCTGGTGGAGAGACAGCCGTTGCCTATTTAAAAGCAAGGTTTACAGCACCAGGACAGAAAGTTACATATACACTTTATGCTCATAATAAAGGTAATTATGATGCGTTTTTAAGAACTATTACTTTTGCGAATGCGGTTGGAGCAAATACTTCAAAGGCCTGTAGGCCGTATGATTCTAATACTTCGGTTAGTTTGGTTAGAGAAGCGTGTGAGGCGATAAGTCTTACTGTACAAGTTGGAGAGTCTGTTAAAACATCAGGTTCTCTTGCGGATATTAGTGGTCATAGTTTAGAGGTCGATGATAATGAACCAATTATTATAACTATTGAATATGGTGCTGATGGAGCACGGGCTGATGGACAGTTTGAAGTTGAGTTTGGTAAAGTAACATTAACTTATTTATCAATAAATGAAGATGGTTATTCAACCGTTAAATCTAGAGTACAAAGTTAGGAGAGTGAGAAAATGATGACAAGATATAGGACAAAGCAAAGATACATATTGGCTGTGTTAGCAGTATTTGTTGGTTTTGTTTCAATTGGTTTTGCGGCGTTTTCAGAGACGTTAATAATTAGTTCTAATGCGATGATTAAGCCTGATTCTAGTGCGTTTAAAGTTGCTTTTTCTTCTAGTTCAACTGAACTTGCGACTGATAAAATTAGTGGTGTTGGTTCTGGAGGAGCAGAGGGTGGTTCAGCAACGATTGATAACGATGGAGATTCACCAACTATTTCGGATTTAACTGCTAAATTTACTGATGATGGTCAAAGTGTAACTTATACTTTCTATGTTAGGAATGATGGTGCTTATACAGCATATTTAAATGATATTACATTTAATTATGTTGATGGAGAAAGTCAAGCAAAGGTCTGTACAGCAATTGATTCAACGAATACTACTGGTTCTTTGATGACAGCTGCTTGTAATGATATTACATTAACTGTAGCTGTTGGAGGCGTTGAAGCAACAGGAACAATGAATGGAATAAGCGAGCATAATCTAGATAAAAGTTCTTATGAAACTGTTGTTGTGACAATTGCTTATGCAAGTAATGATAATCTTTCTGATGGTGACTTCACAGTAGAGTTTGGAGATATTACATTATCTTATAGTTCAAAAGATTAATTGATGAGGTTCTATTTTCTGAATAGACCTTCTTTTTTATATATAAGGAAAGTGCGTTTTCTTATATATAATAAAAAAGCAATACTGAATATAGTGCTGCACTACAAATAAACCTATGCATCTTCAGAGGTTTTGATTGGGAAAGATGGTCCTCCGCAATAGGGACATTCCATTTCATATGACTTTTTTGCTTTTATAAATTTTAAAAATCCCAGATGTTCGCCAATTACGAAATCTGGAACTGGGTCTAATTTGTGACATTTTTTACATTCATAAACATATATTGTTTCTTCTTTACCAAAATAAGATTGAGCATTCTCTAAAAGTCTTTCAATTTCTTTTTCTTGTTTATAAGTATTTATAAGTAAGGTGTGTTCTATGTAATTTTTCACCACATAGTTTGTTCGATTGACGAAACTGCTATCTT